>NZ_JAKUFY010000046.1:0-41430 GCF_022663675.1 Bacillus cereus group sp. BfR-BA-01355 | reverse complement strand
ACGAAAGCACCTGACAAAACGTTAACGGCTAATCTATGTGCAGAAGCAAATAAGCGTGGGTTACTTTTATTATCAGCAGGAACGTATGGAAATGTTATACGTGTGTTAATGCCTTTAATTATTACAGATGAGCAACTTGAAGAAGGATTAACAATAATTGAAGAATCGTTGCAAGCTTGTTATGAGCAAACAAACATCGCTCGCGTTTAAAAACTGAAGTATAAATAGCAAACATTCTAGCTGACTCTATATTAAATGCAGAAAATTCACTTTATAATAAAGGTAGTGAAGTGGATCGATGGATTTGAAGTTAGGGGTGGCTAGGATGGTTGCAGAAAAGGAACGAGTGTTAATGGATTTAAAAGATGTATTTGAATATGCGTTTGACGAAATTTTTGTTACAGATGAGCAAGGGATCGTTGTGCGTGTAAATAGTACATGTGAAAGGCACTACCAACTAGCTGCCGAAGAGTTAGTGGGTAAGCATGTAAAAGAACTACAAAAGGATGGAATCTTTTATCCATCAGCGACATTAGAAGTGATTGAAAAAAAGAGGCCAATTGAACTCGTTCAAACTACAAAATCAGGAGAGTATTTACACGTTCGTACAAGGCCTGTTTTTGATGATGAGGGAAATTTAAGAAGAGTGATTAGTTATTCTCGCGACCTTACTGAACTCTATCAATTACGTCAAAAGGTAGAGGAAATGGATAATCAGCTAAAAACATATAAAAAAGAATTAAGAGAAACATATGAGCATGAAGGACTTATTTTTAAAAGTCTAGCTATGCAAAAAATAGTCGATACAATCAAAAAAGTATCTGTAGTGGATAGTACTGTTCTCGTTTTAGGCGAGACTGGAGTAGGAAAAAGTCGATTAGTACGCCATTTACATGAGGTGAGTCATCGGAAGAATGAAAGTTTCTATGAAATTAATTGTGCGGCATTGCCAACTAATTTAATTGAATCGGAGCTTTTTGGATATTCAGGTGGATCTTTTACAGGTGCAAATCGTGAAGGGAAAAAGGGACTATTAGAATCCGCGCATAAAGGAACTCTTTTTTTAGATGAAATCGGTGAAATGCCGATTGAAATTCAAGCGAAGCTTTTGCAAGTATTGCAAGAAAAAACATTTCGTCCTATAGGCGGAAGAGAATTAAAAAAAGTGGATGTTCGAATTGTCGCGGCAACAAATAGAGATTTAAGCGAGATGGTGAAACAAGGAACATTTCGGAAAGATTTATACTATCGTCTGAATGTCATTCCAATTGCAATTCCCCCGCTTAGGGAAAGAACAGAAGATATTTTACCGCTTATTTATCATTACTTGCAGCACTTTAATAAAAAGTACGGACGTGATGTGAAACTAGCACCGGGTACATTACAAATGTTTGTTGGATATCCGTGGGAAGGAAACAATAGAGAAATAGAGAATGTAATTGAGAGAATTGTTATTACTGTCGATGATGTTGTAACGGTAGAGGATTTGCCACTCTCTATGCAAGAGGCTGCAGTTGAACAATCGGGGCAAAGCCTTTATAAAATGCTGGAAGAGGTAGAGAGAAATATTATTCTTAAAGCGTATAAAACGTATGGATCAAGTTATAAAGTGGCTGAGTTTTTGCAAATTAGTCAATCTGCTGCTACTAGGAAAATTAAGAAGTTCATAGAGGGGGAAGAAAACATTGGATAAAAAGGCGACTTTCGTAAGTATAGATAAAAAGGCGATGTATATAAATGGTGAGTGGATTACACTACAAGAACAAATTGAAGTAAATAATCCTGCGACGAAGGAAATATTTGCAACTGTACCAAAAGGCGGAGTAACAGAGGCAAAGCAAGCTGTTGATGCTGCACATGAAGCTTTTAAAACGTGGTCTAAGTTAACGGCAGCGGATCGTGCAGCGAAGTTAAAAAAGTGGTTCACACTTATTGATGAAAATAAGGAAGAGATCGCAGCGATTATGACGAAGGAACAAGGAAAGCCGTTTGCAGAAGCGCTTGGTGAAGTAAATTATGCAAATAGCTTTGTTGAATGGTATGCAGAAGAGGGGAAACGTGTATATGGTGAAATGATTCCTGCTTCTCATCCGAATAAGCGCATTTTAGTTATGAAGCAACCAGTTGGCGTTATGGCAGCTATTACACCATGGAACTTTCCAGCTGCTATGATTACGAGAAAGGTAGCCCCAGCGCTTGCAGCAGGCTGTACAGCAGTTGTAAAACCTGCAAGTCAAACACCACTAACTGCATTAAAATTAGCTGAATTAGCACATGAAGCGGATATTCCAAAGGGTGTAATTAATATCGTAACAGGTAGTGCAAAAGCAATTGCTGATACGTGGATGGAAGATGGTCGTGTGCGAAAAGTGTCCTTTACAGGGTCAACGGAAATCGGAAAAGAGTTAATGGCTAGTGCGGCGCAAACGATGAAAAAAGTTTCACTTGAGTTAGGTGGTCACGCTCCGTTTATCGTAATGAATGATGCAGATTTAGATAAAGCAGTAGAAGCGGTGATTGGTTCGAAATTCCGTAACGCAGGACAAACGTGTATATGTACAAACCGAGTATTCGTTCAAGAAGAAGTATACGAAGTATTTGTAGAGAAGTTCCAAAAGGCAGTAGGGCAGTTGAAAGTAGGAGACGGTTTCGGTGACGGAACGACTGTCGGACCACTTATTGATGAGAATGCAGTTTCAAAAGTACAAGAACATATTGAAGATGCTATTCAAAAAGGTGGAACAGTTTTATATGGTGGTCAAAAGGTCGCAGAGTTAGAGGGACATTTCATTCAACCGACTGTAATTGGGTTGGCAAATGATACGATGCTTTGTATGAACGAAGAAACATTTGGGCCAGTGGCACCAGTTGCGAAATTTAAAAAAGTTGATGAAGTAATCGAACGTGCAAATAATACACCATACGGTTTAGCTGCGTATATTTTCACGAAAGACATTAGCCAAGCATTCCAAATTAGTGAAGCGCTAGAGTACGGTATTATTGGTCTAAATGACGGTCTTCCATCAGTTGCACAAGCACCATTCGGTGGCTTTAAAGAAAGTGGTATCGGCCGTGAAGGAGGCCATTTCGGCATCGAGGAATATTTAGAAATTAAATATATTTCATTAGGACTATAAGTAGTATACTAGAATCTCTATAAGGTAACAGAGAAGGAGATTCTAGTATGGTATATTGGCTATTATTACTTGTTACAATTATTTTTGAAGTGGCTGGAACAATTGCGATGAAACTATCAAATGGTTTAACAAAGCTCGTTCCAAGTGTATTGATTTTCGTATTTTATGGAATTTGTTTCAGCGTGTTCGCCATCGTTGTGAAGAAGATTCATTTAAGTATTGCTTATGCTATTTGGTCTGGCGTTGGAACATTACTTATTACAATCATTAGTGTGTATTTTTTTAAAGAGCACATTAGCTTATTCCAAGCATTTTGTATTCTTTTTATTGTTTTGGGTGTCATTGGTCTTAAGGTTTCATCGGCATCCTGAAAGCTATCTTTTGTAGAAGATAGCTTTTTTCTATTTGTGCAGTTAGCAATTAATACGACAAAATATGACAAGAAAGAGTAAAGCGTTTTGTTATGATACATATGAAATATTGTCTTATGTGGAGGAAAGAGTATGTTAAAAAAGGTGAGTCAAATTGTTTTAATTTTTGGCATAGCTTTTAGTTTAAGTGCTTGCACTGAGACTAAAGATAGTAATGAAAGTAAACAAGAAGATGTTCAAGATAAAGTGTATAAAATAGGGGAGACAGTAGACGTAGATGGTTTGCAAGTAACTATCGATTCAGTTAAATTAGGATATCCGGATTATGATGAGGATAAAAAGAAAGAAGAGATTTTGGGGGTTATTTTCAAAGTGGAAAATAATAGTAAAAAGGAAATACCTTTTGCATTTTATGAATTTGAGATTATCGATAAGAAAGGTACAAGATTTAAAGAATATAATAACCCTGATAGCTTTATTAGTAAAAAGTTAGCACCAGATGAAAAAATTCAAGATATCATGCTATTTGACGTAGCGAAAGAAAATACGTATATCGCTACGTATAGACCGGAGTTTACGCGTGAAAATAGAACGATAAAATTTGAATTGAAACCAAATAAATAAAAAACACATTGGATTATCCAATGTGTTTCTTTATGGTAATAGATTTAAAACGCCCAGTTACCTTTACGGAAGATAGGCTCATGTCTGCCATCAGCTGTAATACCATCGATATCAAGCTCAGCGGATCCAATCATGAAGTCGTTGTGTGTAATACTAGCGTTTGCACCGTTTTCAGCAAGTTCTTCTTTAGACATTGTTTTTCCGCCAACTAAGTTAAATGCATAAGCATTTCCGATTGCAAGGTGGCAAGATGCATTTTCGTCAAATAGTGTATTGTAGAATAAAACATTTGTGTTTGAAATTGGTGAGTCATGAGGTACTAAAGCTACTTCTCCTAAGAAGTGAGAACCTTCATCTGTTTCTACTAAATGTTTTAAAGCTTCTTCACCAGCTTCAGCTTTATAGTCTACGATACGTCCGTTTTCAAATGTTAACGTGAAATTATCGATAATATTACCTGCAAATACTAACGGTTTTGTACTAGAAACTTGGCCGTTTACACCTGTTTTAAGTGGCATTGTAAATACTTCTTCAGTTGGAATATTAGCCATAAATGGTACGTTCTTTTCATTTAAGCTACCAGCACCAGCCCATACATGTTTTTCTGGAAGTTCGATTGTTAAATCTGTTCCAGGACCTGTATAGTGAAGAGCTTTATAATGCTTTTCGTTTAAGTAATCCACTTTTGTATGTAATGTTTCATCATGTTCTTTCCATGCTTCTACAGGATTTTCTAAATCAGCACGAGTAGCTTTGAAAATAGCATCCCATAACTTTGCTTCTTGTTCTTCTGGCGCTATGTCAGGGAATACTTTCGCAGCCCATTCTTTCGTAGGAACAGAAATTACACACCAGCTTACTTTATCGGCTTGTACGTAATCACGGTATACTTTCATCGCTTCTCCAGCTACTTTATGAGCTGTTGCGATACGTGTTGCTTCTACACCTTTTAATAAATCAGGGTTTTCTGCATAGATAGACATAAATGCAGCGCCTTCTTTTGCTAATTCCTCACGAGCATGTGCTTTCCAAGAAGGGAATTCAGAGAAAGCTTCTTCAGGAGCTAGATCGAACTTTAAGCGTGTTAAAGTCTCATCATTCCAATCCACATATACGTGTTTTGCACCAGATTTATATGCTTTCTCTGTAACGAGGCGTACAAATTGTACAGCTTCAAGAGGTGCACTAATTGATAAAGTTTGTCCAGGTTGAATATTAACACCAACATTAACTGCAAGAGCAGCATATTTCTCTAACGTTTGTTCAAATGACATATGTATAATCTCCTTTAATTTGAAAAATTTCTTACTATATATAATACAAGAAAATTCTAAAAATATATATAAATATAGCGCAAAAAGAGAGCTCAAAATGTATTGAGCTCTTACATTTACTTAATTGAAGAAGCAAATTGCTCTACAGTCGTTGTATGGTGTATACGAACGCGCTTCATCTTTAACAATTCATCAGGTTCACCCTTCGTAATGAATTGCCCAGGCTTTGTCGTCGTCGCAAATTGATAATACTTCTTCGTTTCTGCAACAACCTTATCATCTACATGGCCGAATGGATATGCGATTGCGATAACAGGCTTACCTGTTATTTTTTCTAGCTTTTCTTTTGAACCTTTTAACTCTTCCTCATAGTTTGTAATTTTCGGCAAGTCTGCATGTGTTGCAGTATGAGATTGCACCGAGAAAATGCCGGAATCAACCATTTCTTTTATTTCAGAAGTAGACAATGCTCCTTCTACATCAACGTTATCAACAATCATATATTCTGTTGCTGCCGGTTTGAAAGTATCATCTTTTAGCTTTTGTAAAACGCGAAATGCATTCATATTATTTTTCATACCGTCATCAAATGTAACGAAAATCGGCTTATTTACTTTATTTATATCACTCCAGCGTTCAAACGTTAACAGCGTATAACCATTGTCCTTTAAATGTTTCATTTGTGCTTCAAAGTTAGCTGGTGATACGAATAAGTCTTTAATACCTTGACCATGATAATCATCAATTGCGTGATACATAAGAACAGGAACCTTTTGTTCGAAAGTAATAGTAGATTTCGTAAGCGAGATTGTTTTCCCATCTTCTTTCATTCCTGTTGCTTCAATTTGGAACTCACCGCGTTTTCCTTCAAATTCTTTTATATCAAAAGGAAGTGTAAATTGTTTCTCTTTTTCTTTAGAAGAAAAAGATTTAGCACTTTCCTTTCCATCAGCTGTGCGCCAAATTTTATATTGTACCTCAGTTAAATTATCTTTTATATCTGTCATATGAATAGTAGTGTCTGTAGATTCGTATGTGATGGGAGTATAAGAAATTTTACCTTGTTCTTGTACAGTCTCTTTTTGTTTAGCTACTTCTTGAACCTTTTTCTCTTTTTTAGGTTCTTGGCTTACATTGCTAGTATTGCAGCCTGCTAGAATGGCAGACGTACATAAAGCAATTGTTGCGTATTTTCTCATAAAAATCACCTTCTATTGTGTAGTATGTTGCATATTGACATTAAAATCCCCACCGCTATAAGAGTGGTGGGGATATACCCTTGTTCATCATATCATTTGAAGAAAATGAGGGGAATATGATTTTTAGGAGGCTATTAAGGTAATAGATTAGTGACTTTGAATAGATGTATTTTTTTGTTTCTTATTAGAATTAATAATAATATAACCGACTACAAAGATAAGAGGAATAATAAAGACATAGATAGGCATTCCCCATACATAATAGCTTTTTAGGGTTAAGACTAGTAAATGTAAGAAATCGACAAGGGCATGAATTTTCATAAGGTCCTCCAATAAGTTTTTTACAAATTATAACATTTAAAACTTATTATTTGTATAATTTGGAAAGTGATTTAAGCTAATTTTAAAGTAAGAAGAAGACTTATTAATATGCAATTTTGCATACGGGTATGGATTCTATTAAAATATAAAGATTTTATACTATAATAAAAACCGCTATAAAACTAAGTAAGGATAATGTATGGAGTGGAGAATAGAAATGAAATATAAAAAAATAATATATATCTTTTTCATATCGCTATTTATAGTTGGTTGTCAAAGTGAAGTGAGTAAAGCAAATAGTGTGGAAGAGTATATTCCATCGCATCTTATGAATGCGGAAGTGACGGCGGATATTATGACACTAGAGATGGATCGTGATACACGTAAAAAAGTAGAGGTTATTACTAAAAAGATGAGTGATCATGTAAAGAATGATAAAGGGTGGTACATAAACTATATATCAGGGCATATAGATAAACAGGTGAAGCCGTATCATCCTAACTTTGGTATTACAGAAGAAGAATATAACTTTTTTAGAAACGCCGTTGAGAATAGTAGTTTATCTAATACAAGTGATGGAAAACTTCAATTTAAGCAAAAAAGTAACCATGAAATTGAAATTGTTTCAAGTAGAAACCTAGAACTATTCCAGCATCTAGTAATTGATACAGAGAAGAATATAATAAAAACTTCTTTTGGAGAATGTCAGTATGTTGGAGAAATAAAGCCATCTTCAGAAAAAAGAATATTAGGTCGAGTAAATGGCAAACAATGGATGTTACAAAAAGAAAATTTAATCTATTTATTCTCTTTAGGAAAGCTTGAAGGAGAAGATAAATCTGTTATGGTTATTTCAGTAAAAGGCATACACGAAGGAAAACTTATTAGTAACGAGGAAGTAGTCGAATTCCGTTCGATTTCATAAAGAATCAAAAAAATCACCTTACTCGTTAAAGTAAGGTGATTTTTTATTAAATAAACAATCCAGCGATTGTTGCAGATAAAATAGAAGCAAGTGTTGATGCAAATAGCATTTTCCAACCAAATTTAGAAACAACGCTTCCTTGTTTTTCAGAAAGGGCACGGATTGTACCAACGATTGCACCAATTTGGCTAATACTTGCGAAGCTAATTAAGAATACTGTAACGATTCCAACTGTACGTGGAGCTAATGTTGTAGCTGTGTCTTTTAAATCAAGGATTGCTACAAACTCGTTTAAAACAATCTTCGTACCCATAATACCACCAGCTGGGATAATATCTTGAGTTGGAATACCCATTAAGAATGCGAATGGAGAAAGTACGTAACCGAAGATTTGTTGTAAAGTAACAGCATGTCCCATTGCGCCTGAAGCTGCACTAATTACGTAGTTTACAACTTCCATCACACCGATAAAGGCGATCATTAATGCGGCAACGATACCAGCTACTTTTAAACCATCAAGCGCACCGTTAATCATTGCGCCGATAAAGCTGTCTCCGAATAGAGTTCTATCAAATTTTTGAATCACTTCATCTTCTTTTTTCGTATCAACTGGTGTTAATAACGAACAAACGATTAAGCTTGAGAATAAGTTTAGCGGAAGAGCTGCTAGTACGTATTTTGCATCTAACATCATTACGTATGATGCTGTAACAGAAGCAGAAACGGAGCTCATCGCAGAACAACAAATGATAAACATACGATTTTTATTGAAATGCTGTAAATCGTTTTTAATGACGATTAACGCTTCACTTGAACCGAAGAATACAGAGTTTACTGCGTGGAATGACTCAACGCGTGGCAAACCAGTAATTTTTGAAATTGCACCGCCGACAACACGAACGATGAATGGTAAAACACCTAAATAACTAAAGATTGAAAGTAGTGCTGAGAAAAATACGATAATTAATAATACGTTTAAGAAAAAGACAAAATCTCTGTGAATTCCATTAAAGAGAAAATCGACACCTGTCGTACCAAGTTTAATTAGTTTGTTGAAAACTTTACTAATGAAAATAATGATTTGTTGACCAATCTTTGTAGCAAACATAAACCAACCGATTAAAATTTGGAAACCAATCATAATTGCAATTGCACGGAAGTTGATTTTACTTTTGTTGTTTGACAAAGCAAAACATAAACCTAACACGGCAAGAATACCGATAATGCTCATTACATATTGCATGTAGTTGCCCCTTTCAGAAGTTCGTATAAAGTTTGTACATAAAACGTTCGTTATATTACTAAAAATAAAAGAACGAGGTTTTATGTCATACGTAAGATGTCTGACCTTTTAGAAAAATAAAAATAAAAAAAGACCCATATGGATTCACTTTCATCTATGAGAGAAAGCTAATCAATATGAGTCCTTTTTTACGCATAGGCTAATATTCATTAGTTTTCCCCATAGTCCAGCAATTTAAGGTTGCCGGGTAGAAACTCTCGATCCATATTATCAAGTATATATGAGGTAACATCGTCCGTATTAAATTAGTAGTAGCGTAACATTAACAGAGAAGTATCGTCAATAGCTTTTTTTCTTCCAATAGAAAAAGACCATATAAGTATGATAAAATGTAACGCAGTGTTATGAAAAAGAGAGGTCGGAAAATGAGTACTAAAATGACGCCACCAGTTGAGAAAAACGAGTTTATAGATGTAGTATTTGAAGATTTAACACATGATGGTGCCGGTGTTGCGAAAGTAAAGGGCTATCCTATTTTCGTTAAAAACGGATTACCAGGTGAAGAAGCGCAAATTAAAATTATTAAAGTGAAGAAAAACTTTGCATTTGGTCGTTTAATGAAGCTTCATACAGAAAGTCCATATCGTAAAGATGCAGAGTGCCCGGTATATAACCAGTGCGGCGGTTGTCAGCTTCAGCACTTAACTTATGAAGGACAATTACAGGCGAAAGAAAAGCAAGTACGTGACGTTATGCAGCGCATCGGAGGAATAGGCGATGTTCCTGTTCATCCTGTACTTGGTATGAAGAACCCGTGGGTATACCGCAATAAAGCACAAGTACCAATCGGAGAACGTGAAGGTGGGCTTGTAGCTGGTTTCTATCGTCAAGGAACGCATGACATCATTAATATGGAATCATGCTTAATTCAGGCAGAAGAAAACGATACATTAATTCAAGAAGTAAAACGTATTTGTGAAAAGCACGGTATCACTGCGTACAACGAAGAGCGTAACAAAGGAACACTTCGTCACGTAATGGCTCGTTACGGACAAGTAACAGGGGAAATTATGCTTGTCTTCATTACACGTACAGCAGAACTACCAAACAAAAAAGCAATTATTGAAGAAATTGCAGCGAAATTCCCAGAAGTAAAATCGATTGTTCAAAACGTAAATACGAAGCGTACGAATGTAATTTTCGGAGATAAAACGACAGTACTGTACGGATCAGAATATATTTATGACTTTATCGGTGACATTAAATTTGCGATTTCAGCACGTTCATTCTATCAAGTAAACCCAGAACAAACGAAAGTGCTATACGATAAAACGTTAGAATACGCAAAATTAAATGGTAACGAAACAGTAATCGATGCCTATTGCGGAATCGGATCAATCTCGTTATTCCTAGCGCAAAAAGCGAAAAAAGTGTACGGCGTTGAAATCGTCCCAGAAGCAATCGAAGACGCAAACCGAAACGCAGCACTAAACAACATGACAAACGCTGAATTTGGCGTAGGAGAAGCAGAAGTAGTCATTCCAAAATGGTACAAAGAAGGCGTAATCGCCGACACAATGGTCGTAGATCCACCGCGTAAAGGCTGTGACGAAGCATTACTAAACACAATCATCGACATGAAGCCAAACCGCGTCGTATACGTATCGTGTAACCCAGCAACATTAGCACGTGACTTAAAAGTACTAGAAGAAGGCGGATATAAAACACAGGAAGTACAGCCTGTTGATATGTTCCCGCATACGACTCATGTGGAGTGTGTGGCTTGGCTTAAGTTAGTATAATAGGAAAGCAGTTGATATAGGAAAATCTATACCATCTGCTTTTTGGTTTACAAAAATACCATTCATAAGCGATTTTAGTTAAAATAAATATTGCTGATTTTCACAAATTATAAATTGAGATTTTGAAATTGTATTCATAGTGAGAGGATTTGAATTTGAAATGATAGATAATTTTTGGCGTGAATTACCACGACCATTTTTCGTACTTGCACCAATGGAAGATGTGACAGACGTTGTTTTCCGTCACGTAGTAAGTGAGGCTGGTCGTCCAGATGTATTCTTTACAGAGTTCACAAACTCAGATAGCTATTGTCATCCAGAAGGTATGAAAAGTGTACGTGGTCGTTTAATTTTTACAGAAGATGAACAGCCAATGGTGGCACATATTTGGGGAGATAATCCTGAATATTTCCGTCAAATGAGTATTGGTATGGCAGAGTTAGGATTTAAAGGCATTGATATTAATATGGGCTGCCCTGTACCGAATGTAGCATCAAGAGGAAAAGGTAGTGGTCTTATTCTACGTCCAGACGTTGCAGCAGAACTTATTCAAGCTGCAAAAGCAGGCGGACTACCTGTCAGCGTAAAAACACGACTTGGCTTTAAAGCGTTAAGTGAGTGGGAGGATTGGTTAACGCACATTTTCAAACAAGATATTGCGAACCTTTCTATTCATTTACGCACAAGAGAAGAAATGAGCCAAGTAGATGCGCATTGGGAACTAATTCCGGAAATTAAAAAATTACGTGACCGTATCGCACCAAATACGTTAATAACAATCAATGGAGACATCCTTGATCGTAAAATGGGACTGGAACTTGCTGAAAAATACGGCATTGATGGTGTAATGATCGGACGAGGCATCTTCAAAAATCCATTTGCTTTTGAAAAAGAGCCAAGAGAGCATAGCAGTAAAGAGCATCTAGATCTTTTAAGACTACAACTTGATCTTCAAGATCAATATGCAGAAGTACTGCCACGCTCAATCACAGGACTTCACCGCTTCTTCAAAATTTATGTGAAGGGCTTCCCAGGAGCTGCGGAATTGAGAAATCAATTGATGAGTACGAAATCGACCAATGAGGTGCGTGCTTTGTTGGATAAGTTTGAGGATAGTGTTGGTGTTGCTCAGGATAGTGAGACGGTTTAACTTTTAAGCAGTTAAATCATTTCATATGTAGTGTATGACATGAGTGAGTTGAAAATAAGCGTAGAGCTGGAAAAGAACAGTGTATTTGAGAAATCAAAGCACTGTTTTTTTCTTTTAGTTAATGTTAAGAGAGAAATCTTTTTAAAGGCATATAAAAAACACGTAAGAGCTCTGTAGATACAATGATAGAGAAAAGTTCGGGTAAGACTATAAAACATATCTTTAAAATGTTAAAGTATTAATTTAGCGGACAATAACTAAAAGGTTAGATTTAAACATGATAATTTAAAGCACGTTATAGGATAAACTTTAACTGCTGAATAAATAATCAACATTTCAGGAGGAAACCCAATGGCAATGAGCAACAACGATATATTAAAAAGAGTACGATACGCTTTAGATATAAGAGATATAGATATGGTGGAAATCTTTAAACTCGGCGGGATGGAAGTAACGAAAGAAGACGTAGTTGATATGCTTACAAAAATAAAGAGAGCTCCTCAGCATGAAGCTGAAGATGCGGATGTAATCGAAGATGAGTACGTAAAAACATGCGATATGATGATGTTAGAGGCATTTTTCAATGGATTTATTACTTTAAAAAGAGGAAAGCAAGATCCGAAACCAGGGCAGCCTGCACCTGTACAGAGTAAGGAGAGTGCCAATAACCTTCTTCTAAAGAAAATGAAAATCGCACTATCTTTAACGAGTGAGGATGTACTTGATATATTAGATAGCGTAGGCGTTACGGTAACAAAAGGAGAGTTAGGCGCTCTATTAAGAAAAAAAGGTCATAAAAATTACAAAGAGTGCGGCGATAGATACGCAAGGAATTTCATTAAGGGATTAGGTGTAAAGTATAGAGGATAATGAGTTCGTTAAAGCAGTAAATGATATAATAGGTAGAGTAGGACGTTCGTATCCTACTCTTTTTTATTTGTAAAAATACTATGCTAGGTGATGAAATGGTACATACATATTTAGGTGAGACAATTAATTTTCATATAACTTATAAGAAGAAAAAGTCCGTGCGTCTTTTTGTGGATTCGTATGGAAATGTGGAAGTGCAGGCTCCGAAAGGGACACCTGTTGAATACTTAGTCCAGTTGCTAGAGGAAAAGTGGGATTGGATTCAGACAACTCGTAAGGAAATGGCGGAGCGAGCGCGTGGACCACAGGAAAAGGATTACGATCAAGGAGAAGGCTTTTTGTATTTAGGGAATACGTATCCGATACAGATTTCCCAAGATGCAAGTATTGAGCAAGACAATGCGATTTTTGAAGGGGATAAGTTACATATTTATGTAAAAGAGCTAAAGGATGAGAAAATACAGCAAGCTTTAAAACGATTTTACTATAAGCAGTGTAAATCTTTAGTAGAGAAGAGTATTAAAGCGCATCAAAGTAATTTCAAAACAAAACCACGTTCTATTCGTATTACAGATAGTAGTCGTACTTGGGGTACTTGCGATTCGAATTTACAACTAACATTCAATTGGAAGCTAGCAATGGCACCACAGCGAGTAATTGACTATGTAGTCGTTCATGAAATGTGTCATATGGTTCATTTAAATCATGATCGCTCTTTTTGGCGTCTTGTCGGGAAGATAATGCCTGATTATAAGGAAATGGAGAACTGGTTAGCTTTATCTAGTTGGAAGATGACGGTCTAATGTTGCGCTTTGTATAGGTTGCAATTATTGTCAATCTTTGTCGGTAAGTCGATATATTTCGAAAATCGCTGATATATTTAGAGTTGCGCCGATATATTTTGAAAATCGCTGATATATTTGGAGTTGCTATCGATATGTTCAATGAAGAGAAAGTAAAAGGAGATGTCATAGCAGACATCTCCTTTTTTCGAGTATATAGATTATCGCCCAAACTTCACAATGAAAGTATCTGCTGTTTTCTCCATCTCATACCCACGATACCCCTCCGAAAGCAAAGCCTGCTGTCCACTAGCATCACTCATTAGAATACTTTGAACATCCGCCCAATCTCTTTCATTATCTCCGCGCAATTTCTTCACAAAAACATACCGCAGACTACCACCATACTTTTCCTTCAACACAGCAATCTCCATCCCTTGCGCAAATTTATCCTTCAAACTCGGGATGTTAAAAGGAGCAACGGTGCAGCATACATAATCATATTTGCTATCTTCTTTTTGCAATTCGTCCATGATGACGTTTGCTAATATTTTTTGCATACCATTTCCTCGGCAGTTCGGATGAACGTTTGAGATTTCTTGATAGATGACGCGGTGCAGTTCACTTTCTGGCAAACCAATATCAAGCCCTAAATGTTCATCATCGATAGGCGGGACGAGTAGAGCGCGAAATGCGATGAGTTCGTTTTCGATAAAAGCACCGATCATCATGCCGTTTCCTTTTAGAATGTATTGAAATTCTTCTTGTGAGAGTGGTTGTAAACGACTTTTATCTTCTAGTGCTTCAACTACAATGTTTTGTAGTGATAAAATTTGTTCGATGTGCTCTAGTGATAGTAATGTAACGTGAAATGATTCGTTATTTTGTTTTAATGTTCCTTCGTATAGAACCGTCATATGATAGTCCTCCTTTAGCGTACAACGTCTTGAAAGACGGTTAGTTCTTGTAGTGTATCTTCGTTTATTTCAATGCCGAGTCCCGGCTTTTCGTTTAAGCGAATGAATGGTACATCGTAATGTAAGTTTCCGATGTCTTTTGTGAATTTTAATGGTCCTGTTAGCTCTACGCTCGTAATGATTTTCTTTGAGAAAGCGACATGGAATCCTGCGGAAGAGGCAACAGAGGATTCGACCATTGATCCCACTTGGCATTCAATGCCGGCCATTTCAGCTTGATGAGCGAGCTTTACAGCTGGATATATGCCGCCGCATTTCATTAGTTTTATATTCACTTTATCGGCAGCTTCTAATTTAATAATTTGGCGCATTTCACGAGAACTTTTTAGTCCTTCATCAATCATAAGCGGGAGATCTGTTTTAGAACGAATATGAGCCATGGCATCAATATCGTCCGCGATAACAGGTTGTTCAATCCAGTCAATGTTTAAATGTCCTAATGAACGCAGTGCTGTTAATGTGTTCGCGCTATTTTTCCAGCCTTGGTTTACATCAATGCGAATAGCGATGTCATTTCCTACACGTTCTCGTACAGCTTCAATACGTTTCACATCTTCTTTTACATTCGTACCAACTTTCATTTTGAAAGATTGGTAACCTTTTTGAATCATAGAAGCAGCTTCTTCAGCCATATCTTCAGGATCGGCAATACTTAAAACGTGAGTGACAGGGAATTCTTCATGATAGCGCCCACCAATTAATTGATATACAGGTTGATTTAGTTTTTTGCCCATTATATCAAAACAAGCAATATCAATTGCGGCTTTCGCTGTTGGAACACCGTAAATTGTATTGTCCATCATGTCGTGTATTTTTTCGATATTCATTGGATTTTTCCCGATTAGAGCAGGGGTTAGCGTATGTTTTAAAGTATGGAAAGTACTTTCCCATGATTCACCTGTGACGTGATCATCAGCAACGCCTTCACCGTAACCGATAATACCTTCATCTGTTTCCATTTTGACGATAATAGAGGGCATATCAGGATAAGAGCCATAACTAATAACAAACGGACTGCGAAGCGGTAAACGAATTGCGTAAAGATGAATAGCTGTAATTTTCATTGAATAGAAACTCCTTCCTGTTTACAATAGTTTTATACATTTGATATAGTTGACGTTAAATAGTCGTTAATTAATGATAAGGAGTTAGAGAAAATGATGATAAAAATTGCAGTTGTCGGTTCAAAGGAGTTTATGGAGAACCTTTTTCCTATTGCTCAAAAATTAGAAGGAATAGAAATTGATTCCTATATTTACCTTCATCCGGCAGAATCTTCTGAACTATTAAAGTGTCTAAAGCCTTGTGATGTCATCTTTTTCTCAGGTGCTTTACCTTATTATATGGCAAAAGAAGTAAGAGAACAATTACGAATTCCAAGTACATACTTACAGCAAGACGAGACAACTGTCGCATCTTCCATTCTTTCTATCATGTATCATCAAAGTATTCAACCACATAACATTTCCATCGATTTAGTAGACCGCTCGTTTATTACAAATGTGTTCCATGATATCGGTATAAAAGAAAGTCCGCAAGTGTTGGATTATGAAAATATGCTGTGGAGTAAAGATGAAATAAATAGAGTTATCGATTTTCATGTAGCTAAATATCAATCTGGAGAAGCTCATTTAGCTTTAACTAGTATTCACGCTGTTTACGACGAGCTTCAAAAAATGGGTGTTCCTTCAGAGCGTATGATTGATCCAACACAATCCATTATACATGGGCTAAAAGATGCAAAAATAAAAGCTGAGTTAGCAAAAAGCTATTCAGCTACTGTTGGTACTTGTATTATTTCGTCCTTAGAATTACGAACGAGTTTGCTTGAAAAACTAGATGTCATTTCAAAAGAACTACGTGGTTCATTTAAACAAGTGGATGAAATGACATGCATTTTGTATACAACTCGTGGTGATATCGAATCAATTATTAAAACAAATGCGATAGATAACTTGTTTGCGAGTGTAGAAGGAACGATAGCTATTGGATTTGGTTATGGAAAAACCGTGAAAGAAGCGGAGCAAAATGCAAAAATCGCTCAAAGTTTTGCAAAGAATAATCCAATAGATCGTTGTTTTTATATACTAACAAGTGATAAAGATTTGTTTGGTCCATTCCCGAAAGAACAGAGAGTACAAAGTTTGAAAAATGATAATCCGGAACTAATGAAAATAGCGAAGGAAACGAAGCTTAGTCCGGCCAACTTGTCAAAAATTATTCAATTTAGTCAATCGCATCCGTCATTGAAATTTACAGCAGCTGACCTTTCTGAGTACTTACAAGTGACTCGGCGATCGACAGAAAGGTTGTTAAAGAAATTAGTTGATTACGGGTATGCTCATATTTGCGGCGAGGAAATGCCCTATCAACAAGGGCGACCTCGCGCACTATATGAACTGAATTTACCGCTATTTTTAAGCTTCTAGTTGAGCTTTTTGTTTCTTTAGCAGTTCTGCTTTTTCAATGTCTGATAGTTTTACAATTGTGAAACCTGTTATACCATAAATGATTGAGATAATAGGTACGATGAAATTCAAAATAGCATAAGGAGCATATTCAAATGCACCTACGCCAAGTGTAGCGAGAATAAATACACCGCACGTATTCCAAGGAACGAAGACAGAAGTTAATGTTCCGCCATCTTCTAATGCTCTGGATAAGTTTTTTGAATGTAGTCCTTTTTCTGTGTATGCATTTGCGTACATTCTTGAAGGGACAACAATTGAAATATATTGTTCAGAGCAAGTAAGGTTTGTTGCAAAACAAGATGCGATAGTAGAAGCGATAAGCCCTTTTGCTGATTTCGCTAACTTTAAAATTTGATTTACAATTGAGCGAAGAATACCTGTATGTTCTAATACTCCTCCGAAAGTCATAGCGACAATTGTCATAGAGACTGTATTCATCATCGAATCTAAGCCACCGCGGTTAAATAGTTCGTCTACTAGCTTGTTTCCAGTGTCTATAACAAATCCAGCTTGGAGTGCACCGACAGATGCTGAGACAGAACCACCTTGAATAAAGACTTGTGATAAGAATCCTAAAATAATACCGACGAGAATGGCTGGTATGGCAGGAACCTTTTTAGCGACCAATACCATAACGGCTACGGGTATAATGAGTAGGAAAGGTGAGATAACAAAGTTTTGTTGCAATACTTGTAACGTTTGATCGATGCTCTTCGCATCAATATTGTTAGCGCCGAAGCTTCTTCCTAAGACCGCGTATACGATAAGAGTAATAATTAAACCGGGAACTGTAGTAAATAACATATGACGAATGTGTGCGAATAAATCTGTATTTGTTAATCCTGCGGCTAAGTTAGTTGTATCTGAAAGCGGTGACATTTTATCGCCAAAATAAGAGCCTGAAATAATGGCACCAGCAACCATTGGAGCTGGAATTCCCATACTTAGGCCAATTCCCATTCCAGCAACACCAATTGTACCCATTGTAGACCAAGAGCTACCAATCGCTAATGCAACGATAGAACAAATGACAGTAATGGAAACTAAAAATAGTGATGGAGTTAAAAGTTTTAAACCGTAATAAATCATCGTTGCGACAATTCCACCGCCAATCCAAGCACCAATTGTTAAGCCAACAAGAATAATAATGACGATAGCGGGTAATGCAAGACGAATCCCTTTATACATTGCTTCTTCAAGATCATTCCATTTGTAACCGTAACGCCAAGCGACAATAGAAGCAACGGTTGTACCGATAATAAGTGGAACGTGAGGGCTTTGTTTTAATACAACAATTGTAACCATCATAACTGCAACGGTAATGATAATAGGGATAATCGCTATTCCAAAAGGTATTTCTTTTTTCATAAAGTTCCTCCTTGTTACGTATGTTTGTTTGTATTTTTAAAATTGTCGTAAAATAGACGTTTATTAGGTTATGATAACTAAAAGTTTATGTAAGCGTCAACATAAAAAAAACAGAAAATAAGGAATGTTCTAGTTGTTTGTTTAGTTTGTAATATAGGTGAGTAGTAAGATTTTTAAGTATTTAAAAATAAACAATTGACTTTTTTCTTAAAATTCAATATGTTCATAAAAACATCTGTTTTTCATAAGTATAATTAACCCGAATCGTTTGTAATGTGGGAAGGAGACTGGAACGTTGAAAACATTAGAACTACAAGAGCGCTTAACGGAGATTTTTCAGCATTTACACGAAAACCCTGAAGTAAGTTGGAAAGAATATGAAACGACAGCGTATATTACTGACTTTTTAAAAGAAGAAGGAATTTCATATAGAACATTTGATGATTGTCCAGGTGTAATTGCTGAGATTGGAGGCGGGAATCCAGTTATTGCGATTCGTGCTGATATGGATGCACTTTGGCAAGAAGTAGATGGAGAATTTAAAGCGAACCATTCATGTGGTCATGATGCTCATATGACTATTGTAATGGGACTTATTTTACAATTGAAAAATATGAGATGGAAAAGTGGTACGGTTAGATTTATTTTTCAGCCGGCAGAAGAGAAGGGTAATGGTGCTTTGAAGATGGTGGAGAAAGGTGCTGTAGATGATGCTGATTTCTTATTTGGTGTCCATCTAAGACCGATTGAAGAACTATCTTTGAAACAAGCTGCCCCATCAATTCGCCATGGAGCAGCTGGATTTTTAGAGGGGATGATTCATGGGGAGGATGCACACGGGGCGAGACCACACCAAGGTGTGAATGCAATTGATGTCATTTCCATGATTAATATCGGTTTGAAAAATATTTGGTTGCCACCGCAAAGTTCCTATTCAGTAAAAATGACGAGATGCCAAGCTGGTGGCGATAATTTAAATATCATTCCGGGAAATGGTCATTTCAGTTTAGATGTAAGAGCAGAGAGTAATATACTATTAGAAGAATTAAAGGAAAAGATTGAGCATGTAATAGAATCAGCTGCATCGATGGGGTCGAAAACTTCATATGAATGGATGGATCTTGCACCAGGAGCAGAGGTTTCCGAAGAAGCAGAGCGCTTTATGCGTAAAGGTATTATCGAAGTGTATGGGGAAGAGAGATGTACGGGACCTCTCTATACGACAGGAAGCGATGATTTCCATTATTACACAGTGAAAAGACCACATTTAAAAGCTGTCATGCTTGGACTAGGAGCAGACCTACAACCTGGATTACACCATCCGTATATGAGGTTTGATCATAGTTGTATTATGGATGGAGTAGAAATATTGAAACAAACTGTATTGAAAGTGTTAGAAGACAGGGGCTAGAGAGCTCCTGTTTTTTTGTCGTGGATTGTCGGTAAATCGATATATTTGAAAAATCGTTGATATATTTGAAGTTACGATAGATATATTAAGAAAATCGTTAATATAATTTCACGTACCTATTAATTTGATTAAAAATGAATCTCCAGTACATGGTGTATAATAATAAGTACCATTTTTTAATAGGAGAAAACGAATGAACGAACAATATTACGATGCAGTTTTACATATAAAAACAGTCGGTGAGCAAAAGGGGTTTAACAAGTCTATGCATTATCACCGCTATGAACCGACGCCCTATAGCGGATTAGATGAGTTACTGAATCAATATGAAATACGAAGTAGCGACCGAATTGTAGACTTTGGGTGCGGAAAAGGAAGATTAAACTTTTATATGCATCATAAATGTGGTGCATCAGCAGTTGGAATTGAAATGAATGAAGAGTTTTATAAAGAAGCGATGGATAATCGAGATCGTTATGCAAGAAAGGTAAGAAACGGTAAAGATAAAATTGATTTTGAATGTTGTTTAGCGCAGGAATATGAAATTGATCCGCGTGATAACCGGTTTTATTTCTTTAATCCATTTTCTGTACAAGTGTTTATGAATGTAGTAAATAACATTTTGCTTTCGGTAGAAGAGGCGGAGAGAGAAGTCGATATTATTTTATACTATCCTTCTGAAGATTATATTTTCTTCTTGGAGAATCAGACAGCGTTTGAGTTGAAGCGGGAAGTAAGGTTGCCAGGGGCTTATGAGAAGAATGGGAATGAGAGGTTTTTAGTTTATAGATTGGAGTGCTAATGTATGGGGGCTTGGGGAGTAGCGATATTATCAGATGATATTGCTAAAGATATTCAGTTAATTTATAAGGACTTATTAGGAAATGAATATTCAAATGAAGAAGCAAGTAGGGTTGTAATTGATGAATACCAGACTGAACTAGATGATGAAGAGATACTTGTTTTTTGGTTAGCATTTGCTTATATACAATGGAAGTTAGGAAGGCTTCAAGACAATGTTAAACATGAGGCATTGCAAATAATAGAGAGCGGCGCAGATTTAGCACGCTGGGAAGAAGAACCTACATTACAGAGAAAACGTGAAGTAGTGTTAAATAAACTTAGAGAACAGTTACATTCTCCGCAGCCACAAGCTAAAAAAATACCGAAGAGATTTATAGCAAATACTTCTTTAAAAGCAGGTGATGCTGTTAGTTATGAATTAGTGTCGGGGAAGTATATTATTCTGAAAGTCATCGAGATTATTGAAGAATGGTATGGGGATCGATATCCTCTATTTGAAATATGTGATTGGGAAGGGAAAGAGATTCCTTCAAAAGAACAAATTGACCAATTAGACTTAAAGAAAAGAATTTATGAAGATGGAAAGCAGGAAATAATTAAGCTTGCTATTTATGCTTCAGGAAAAAGAGATAACCCAGAAAAAAGAATACAAGTAGTAGCAGAAGATGTAAATGTAGTATTAGATATAGAACCACCATATGATTTAATATGCTGGAAGGAATTTGACGAACATTTGGATACAATGTAATAAAAAAGACGCGCTACCTATTGGTAGCGCGTCTTTTTTATTAGTTACGGATTAAGTAATCAAATGCACCTAAAGCTGCGTTTGCACCTGAACCCATAGAGATGATGATTTGTTTGTACGGATTATTTGTACAGTCACCTGCAGCAAACACTCCTGGTACGTTTGTAGCGCCGTGCTTGTCTGTTACGATTTCACCGCGAGCGCGTTCAACTGTTTCGCCTAACCAGTCTGTGTTTGGCACAAGACCGATTTGTACGAATACACCTTGTAATTCAACGTGATGAACTTCTTCAGTTTCACGATCGATGTAAGAAATACCGTTTACTTTATCAGTACCAGTAATTTCTTTCGTTTGAACGTTTTTCAGAACAGTTACGTTTGGTAAGCTGTTAAGACGCTCTTGTAATACAGCATCAGCTTTTAATTCTGGCATGAATTCAAGAACAGTTACGTGCTTAACAATACCTGCTAAGTCGATAGCTGCTTCAATACCAGAGTTACCTCCGCCGATAACTGCTACGTCTTTTCCAGTGAATAATGGACCGTCACAGTGTGGGCAGTATGCTACACCTTTATTTTTGAACTCAGCTTCACCCGGTACGCCAACGTTACGCCAGCGAGCACCTGTTGAAACGATTACGCTCTTACTTTTCAGAATAGCGCCGTTTTCAAGTTCCACTTCAATAAGTTCTTTTTTCTCTAAACGTTTCGCACGTTGTAGATTCATTACATCGATATCGTATTCTTTTACGTGCTCTTCAAGACTTGCTACTAGCTTAGGACCTTCAGTCTTTTTTACGCTGATGAAGTTCTCAATGCCCATAGTATCCATTACTTGACCACCGAAGCGCTCAGCAACGATACCAGTGCGGATGCCTTTACGTGCTGCGTAAATTGCTGCACTTGCACCAGCAGGGCCGCCGCCAACAACAAGAACATCGTATGGATCTTTATCAGAAAGCTCTGATGCATCTGGACCGTTACCCATTTTAGCTAAAATTTCTTCAAGTGTCATACGACCGCTTCCGAAAGATTCGCCGTTTAGGTAAACAGTTGGTACTGCCATGATGTCTTTGCTTTCTACTTCCTCTTTGAATGCAGCGCCATCAATCATAGTATGTGTAATACTAGAGTTAAGAACGCTCATTACGTTAAGAGCTTGTACAACATCAGGACAGTTATGACAACTTAGGCTGATATAAGATTCAAAATGATATTCGCCTTGAATGTTTTTAATTTGATCGATTAATTTTTGTTCAACTTTTGGAGCGCGTCCACTTACTTGTAGTAAAGCTAACACTAATGATGTAAATTCGTGTCCTAATGGAATACCAGCGAATACGACACCAGTGTCTTCACCAGGGCGGTTTACGCTAAAGCTTGGTGTTCTCTCTAATTCAACTTTTTCTACTGTAATCTTAGATGACATAGTAGCTAATTCGTCTACTAGAGCTAACATATCTTTAGATACGTTATCGTCTCCTGCGCTTACTTTAAGTAAAATATCGTTCTCCATTAACTGAAGGTATTGGGATAGTTGTGTTTTTATATCTGCATCTAGTATCATTTTGATCGAACTCCTTAGATTTTGCCTACAAGGTCAAGGCTTGGTTTAAGTGTTGCAGAACCCTCTTGCCATTTAGCTGGGCAAACTTCACCTGGGTTGTTACGTACGTATTGAGCAGCTTTAATTTTGTTAACAAGAATGCTTGCGTCACGGCCGATACCGTCAGCATTGATTTCCATAGATTGGATAACGCCGTCTGGATCGATGATGAATGTACCACGAGCAGCAAGACCTTCTTCTTCCATTAAAACGTTGAAGTTTGTAGTGATTGTGCGAGTTGGGTCACCGATCATGATGTACTCGATTTTGCCGATAGTTTCTGAGCTATCATGCCATGCTTTGTGAGTGAAGTGAGTGTCTGTAGATACAGAGTATACTTCAACGCCTAAGTCTTTTAGAGTTGCATATTGGTTTTGTAAGTCTTCAAGTTCAGTTGGGCAAACGAATGTGAAGTCAGCTGGGTAGAAACAAACTACACTCCATTTTCCTTTTAAACTTTCGTCAGTAACTTGGATAAATTCTCCATTATGGTAAGCATTAGCTTTAAACGGTTTTACTTCTGTGCCGATTAATAACATGTTAAAATTCCTCCTAAATGTTGGTTTGAGCATCAAAAAATAGTGTGCTCATAAAATATATTTTTTAATTAACTATAATAATTCTAATTCGATATTAATTATCATATAGAATTGGTTATTTTGTCAAGCGAATAAACCAACTTTATTCCAATTTAATTAATATTTATTCTCAATTAAGGCTATCAGGGAATAGAAAGGTAATTTTAAGTCTATAAATTTTAGATGAGTGTTTGAAAAGTTTAGTGTGTATGTTAGAGATAGTGTGTAAGTTTAATTTTTTAGGAAGGAAATATTTCTTAGAAGTTGTGGTTTTGAAAAGGAACTGCTTACTTCTATTTTACAAAGAATTTTGTGATAAATAAAATAAAATGAATCGGAAATTTTTTGAACAATTTTTGTCATCTCAAATATATAATTAGGAAGTATATTAAGATGATAGTTAGAAACATTGACTCAAAGTGCTAACAAGATATAATAAAACCTAGATATATCTTTCAAAAAGAAGAATACATATTTATAGGATGAAAAAATTCAACCTATTATTTTTTATAGCTTTTAGAAAACGCTTACAATTAGTGTGGAGGGGAAACCATGTCTAAGTTCACGAAGTATTTTTTAATGGAAGCTAAAGATGTGATTGCATATGTGAAAGAGAAATTGTCTAAGTTTGAACATGCAAAGGAGTTACAGTGTAAAGAAATAGGTGATGGCAATTTAAATTATGTGTTCCGCGTTTGGGATGAAAAAGAGAACATGTCAGTCATCGTAAAGCAAGCTGGGGATACAGCTCGCATTTCAGATGAGTTTAAGTTGTCGACAAACCGTATTCGTATAGAATCAGATGTTTTGCAGTTAGAGGATGAGTTAGCACCCGGACTTGTTCCTAAGGTGTATTTATTTGATAGTGTGATGAATTGTTGCGTAATGGAAGATTTATCGGATCACACAATATTACGTACAGCACTTATAAATCATCAAATATTTCCGAGGCTTGCGGATGATTTAACTACTTTTATGGTAAATACACTTTTATTAACATCGGATGTTGTAATGAATCATAAAGAGAAGAAGGAACTTGTGAAGAATTATATAAATCCTGAATTATGTGAGATTACAGAGGACCTCGTATATTCAGAACCATTTACCAATCATAATAAGCGTAATGAGTTATTTTCGTTAAATGAGGGATGGATTAGGGAACATATTTATAGTGATAAAGAGCTTCGTATGGAAGTAGCGAAACGTAAATTTTCTTTTATGACGAATGCACAGGCATTACTTCATGGTGATTTACATACTGGTTCTGTTTTTGTAAGAGATGATTCTACAAAGGTTATTGATCCTGAGTTTGCTTTTTATGGACCTATGGGATATGACGTTGGGAATGTAATGGCGAATTTAATGTTTGCTTGGGTGAATGCAGATGCAACGATGCCACCTGGAGCGGAGAAAGATACGTATATGGATTGGTTACAAACTACGATGGTAGAGGTAATTGATTTATTTAAGAAGAAGTTTTTAGATGCTTGGGATATTCATGTGACCGAGATTATGGCGAAGGAAGAAGGCTTTAGCGAAGTATATTTACAATCTGTATTAGAGGATACGGCTGCAGTGACAGGTCTGGAATTAATTCGCCGTATTGTTGGATTAGCGAAAGTAAAAGATATTACTTGTATTGAGAATGAGGAAGCACGTGCTAGAGCGGAGCGAATTTGTCTTCAAGTAGCGAAGAGTTTTATTTTACGAGCGAATCAATATAGAACGGGTACACGTTTTGTAGAAACGTTAAAAGAACAGTCAATGCACTACGCGAAGTAAGGGGAGAATATGATGGAAGAGCAATTAATACCCATTCAGTGGAAAGATGATGCTTTAGTTTTATTAGATCAAACATTATTACCGAATGAGGTTGTCTATGAATCTTTCAAGACAGCTGAAAGTGTGTGGGATGCCATTCAAGTAATGAAAGTACGAGGAGCACCAGCAATTGGTGTTTCGGCAGCGTACGGTGTGTATTTAGGAACAAAGGAAGTTATTCAAAGTAAGATGGAAGACTTTATAGAGGAAGTCAAAAAGGTATGTGCATATTTGGCAACATCAAGGCCAACAGCAGTAAACTTATTCTGGGCACTTGAAAGAATGGAAGCGGTAGCGACAGAGAACGCGCACTTATCAATCGTCCAGTTGAAAGACAGATTACTAGAAGAGGCAAAAGAGATTCATAGAGAAGATGAAGAAATTAATCGTCAAATTGGAGAGCATGCATTAACATTATTCCATGATGAAATGGGAGTATTAACACATTGCAATGCTGGTGCGTTAGCGACGACTAAGTATGGTACTGCGACAGCACCAATGTACTTAGCGAAAGAAAAAGGATGGGACTTAAAAATCTATTCAGATGAAACTCGTCCTAGGTTACAAGGTTCAACGTTAACAGCATTAGAACTACAGCGAGCGGGAATTGATGTTACTGTCATTACGGATAATATGGCAGCTATGGTCATGTCACAAGGAAAAATCGATGCTGTAATCGTTGGATGTGACCGCGTGGCAGCAAACGGTGATGTAGCAAATAAAATTGGCACATTAGGCGTATCTATTTTAGCTAAATACTACAACATTCCGTTTTATGTAGCAGCGCCAACACCAACAATCGACTTAAAAACACCGACAGGAAAAGAAATTCCGATTGAAGAAAGGGATGCTTCTGAAGTGATTAATCGTTTCGGACAATATTCAGCTCCGAAAGAAAGTAAAGTATATAATCCAGCATTTGATGTTACTCCATATGAAAATGTAACAGCGATTATTACAGAAAAAGGGATTGTAAAGGCACCGTTTACGGAGAATTTAAAAAAGCTATTTCAATAAATAGATAAATATAAAAGTCAGTCATCATAAGCTTCATACTTAGGGGGATGTATATGTTATTACAAAAAGAAAGAGAAGAAATTGTAGCGTATGGAAAGAAAATGATCTCTAGTGGTTTAACAAAGGGGACTGGGGGTAATATTAGTATTTTCAATCGCGAACAAGGTCTTGTTGCGATTAGTCCAAGTGGTTTAGAGTATTATGAAACAAAACCTGAAGATGTAGTTATATTAAACTTAGATGGTGAAGTGGTAGAGGGAGAGAGAAAGCCATCAAGCGAACTAGATATGCATCTTATTTATTATAGAAATCGTGAAGATATAAATGCGCTTGTGCATACACATTCTCCTTACGCAAAGACGATTGCGTCATTAGGATGGGAGCTTCCTGCTGTTTCATATTTAATTGCTTTCGCAGGCCCGAATGTTCGCTGTGCACCGTATGAAACATTTGGTACGAAGCAATTAGCGGATGCTGCTTTTGAAGGCATGATTGATCGTCGTGCTGTGCTACTTGCAAATCACGGTTTAATTGCTGGTGCAAATAATATAAAAATGGCGTTTACTGTTGCAGAAGAGATTGAGTTTTGTGCTCAAATTTATTATCAAACGAAAAGCGTCGGAGAACCGAAGCTTTTGCCAGAAGATGAGATGGAGAATTTGGCGAAGAAGTTTGAAGGGTATGGGCAGCAGTAGAATGAAACAAAAACACCCTCAAGAAAAGATCTTGAGGGTGTTTTTTACGCTTTCTTAAGCAACAAATACATAAAGTAAGGAGCCCCAATTAAAGCAACGACAATACCTGCTGGGATGCCGTTAGGTTCAACGATGTTTCGGCCAATTGTATCTGCTAATAGCAATAGCCATCCGCCGATTAAAACGGCAATAGGCATGAAAATTTGATGTCTTGGACCTACTAAAGATTTCGCGATATGAGGAGCCATTAGTCCGATAAAGCTAATTCCTCCTGTTACGGAAACAGCTGCAGCTGCAAGCGCAACGGCTGCAACTAATAAGTATCTGCGTTCTTTTTCAATTTCAATTCCAACACCGATTGCGACTGGCTCGTTTAATGCTAGAATGTTTAATCGATTTGCTTTATAGAAAACGAACGGAATTAATACGATTAACCATGGGAGCATTGCTAAAACGAAGACCCAGTCATCTCCCCAAATGTTTCCGGCAATCCACTTGGCGATAAAGTCCACTTTCATACGATCAGCGGATGAAATAAGGACAATCATCATTCCAGATAGTGCAAATGAAAAACCAATACCGGTTAATGTTAGTCGGATTGGCTGAAGCCCAGTTGATTTACTATATGAAAATACGTAAATTAGAACAGCTGTCAGAAAAGCCCCGATAAATCCAACGACTGGTAGTAAGTAAAGAAATGAACCTACATCTATTGGAAAGTATAAAAAGAAAATAGCAACAGCAACACCGGCCCCAGAGTTGATCCCGAGAATACCAGGTTCAGCTAAATCATTTCGAGTAATTCCTTGGAATATAGCCCCTGATAAAGCGAGAGCCATACCAGCTAATAATGTAATCACAATTCTAGGTAGTCTTAAAGAGTATAAAACAAACTCCTCTTTAAAAGTCCCTTGTCCCATTAATGTTGGGAGTAGTCGATCATAAGATAAAGATGCTGAACCAAGTCCCATTCCAACTACAATGGTGGTGATGGTCAGTATTAGTAAAGCGAGTATAATAAGACGTTGTTTTCTTAGAATAGATTGCATCATGAGAATGTTTTTCCTCCTTTACGTACAATGAATAGGAAGAATGGTAACCCTACAATCGCGACAATTGCCGCAACTGGTGTTTCGTACGGAGCGTTAATAGTACGTCCGATTGTATCTGCAAGTAGCATAAAGGAAGCTCCAGCAATTGCTGACATCGGTATAACAAATCGGTAATCTGGACCGACAATTGGGCGTACCATGTGAGGTACCATTAAACCGATAAATGCCATATTTCCAACAAGCGCTACAGATGCACCTGCAAGTAAGATAATAATGATAAATAAAATAGTTTTAATAACAATAATTTTTTGACCAAGTCCAATAGCCACTTCCTCACTGAAACTAAGAACTGTTAATTTTTTTGCTAGTAAGATAGCGATAAAGATACTAATTGAAATGACTGGAATAATAATTTTTAATTGGCTCCAAGTTGTTCCAATTACGCCCCCAGCAGTCCAAAGTGATACATCTTGTGAAATTTTAAAATAAATGCCGATTCCTTCTGAAATTGCGAGTAGAAATGCGGAAACTGCAGCGCCCGCTAATACAATTCGAAGAGGAGAAAGGCCGCCTTTTTTCACCATACCAATTCCAAATACCATGATTGCGCCAATTGCCGCACCGATAAAGCAAGCTAATGTTAAGTAAAGATAGCTGATGGAAGGATTGAAAGCAAGTGTCAGTGCAAGCGCAGCATTTGCTCCACCAGATAGCCCTAATAAACCAGGATCTGCAAGTGGATTTCGTGTTAATCCTTGCATAATTGCTCCAGAAACGGCTAATCCAGCTCCTACAAAAATAGCAGCAACTTCACGTGGTAAACGTATTTCTCGAATAATAGATATTTTGTCTCCTTTAGCGGAGGAAGTGAGTGCTAACCATACATCTTTTATCGAAGTATCTGCAGCACCTAATACCATTGCAACCATAAAAATAAGAAAGAATGCAATTAAGCTTAAAATTAGTTTGTATGTAAAAGCTATAGAACGTGGATTTTCATGATCTTTTGTCATTCGTTTCACATCTTTTCTGTTCATAGAATAAAGGAAGAGGAATTCTTAAATTAAGAATTCCTCATGTTTGTATTATTTACCAAGAAAGTTTTTCTTGAAGAAGTCTAGTTGGAAATCTAATGTAAGTGGATCATTGAAATAGAATTCCATCATGTTTGCTTCATATACGCGATTATTTTTTACTGCTGGGATGTTTTTATATGATTCTGTCTCTTGGAATGAGTTATCAGTCTCTTTATTTTTACTTACGATTAAGTAATCACCAGCAAATTCCGGTAATACCTCAGTAGATAATGCGTAGTAACCTTCTTTTAATGCTTTTTCTTTTACTTTTTCAGGCATTTTTAATTTCATTTCTTGGTACAGGATTTCTGTTCCGCGGCCCCAGTTCTCGCCGTATACATAAAGCTGTTTGTTGAAGTTTTCTACAACAGAAACTGTTGCATCTTCACCGATTTTTGCTTTAATTTCTTTACCAGCTTCTTGTGCACGTTTCTTGAAGTCATCAACCCAAGTTTTTGCTTCTTTTTCTTTGTTTAATAACTTACCAATTTCTAAATGCTGTGTTAAGTAATCAACTTTTCCGTAAGTGTATGTTACAGTAGGAGCGATTTTCTTTAACTTATCGACATTTTTAATATTTGATAAACCGATGATTAAATCTGGATTTAGTTCAGCGATTTTTTCAACATTTTCATCTGATACTTCAGCAACATCTTTAAGTTTGCTATCAAAACGTGGGTTTTGTTTAGACCATGAATCTACCCCAACAAGATTTACATCTAATGACATTACGTTACCAGCGAATGATGATAATACAACAACGCGTTTTGGATTTGCAGGAACTTCTACTTTACCATTTTCAGATTGGTATGTAATTGTTTCTGATTTACTACCTTTTGCATCGTTCTTTTTGTCTGTAGAGCCATTGCTACAAGCACTCATAACAAGAACGAAAAGAACTGTTAGTGAAATAAATAACTTTTTCATCGTCTTTCTCCTTTAACATAGATGATATGTGTATACAATAATTTGTTTAACTGTAATCTTTTTGAAAGAGTAGTGGTAATGCAAAATAATCTATTAAAAATCTTGAATATGAGATTTTATAATATAGTATTAACCATATTAATGAAAGAAGATGTAATCTCAATTTGCTAATTATTAACAAATTGATAATGATTATCACTATTGATTCTTTAAATAATATAATTTTATATAGGTGTATTGTCAATAGTAATTTTGATTGTAAATTTTGCGGAAACAGGTTATATTTTATTGAGAATGATAATCAATGACTAGTAGCTGAGGAGTGACACGAATGAATCAAGAAGAATTGTTTGATGTAACTGTGATAGGCGGAGGACCTGCAGGGCTTTATTCAGCTTTTTATAGTGGACTCAGAGAGATGAAAACGAAAATAATAGAATTTCAACCACAGTTAGGTGGAAAAATACATGTTTATCCAGAGAAGATGATTTGGGATGTAGGAGGGCTGCTGCCAGTTACAGGTGATAAATTAATTGAACAACTTGTACAGCAAGGGCTAACATTTAAGCCAGAAGTGGTATTAAATACAAAAGTAGAATCGATTATTCGTAACGAAGATGGCACTTTTACGTTAAAAGCAAGCAATGGCGAAGAACATTTTTCAAAAACAGTTATCGTCGCAACTGGAAGTGGTATATTGAAACCTCAAAAGTTATCAATTGAAGGTGCTGAGCGATTTGAAGTATCTAATTTAAATTATACAGTGAAATCTTTAAAGCGTTTCAAAGGTAAGACGGTCATTATTTCCGGCGGAGGAAATTCTGCGGTTGATTGGGCAAATGAATTAGAACCAATTGCGAAAAAAGTGTATGTAACATATAGAAAAGAAGAATTATCTGGTCATGAAGCACAAGTAAAACAACTGCTGAACAGCTCGGCGGAGTGTTTCTTTAATACATCGATTACAAAACTCATTGCTGGTGATAATCATGAAGCGATCGAATATGTAGAATTGACAAATCATGAAACAGGTGAGGTTTCTCATTTACCTATTGATGAAGTTATTATTAATCATGGATATGAACGTGACATTACATTATTAGAAAATAGTGAGTTAGACGTTGCGATTATAGATAATTATTATATTGCAGGTAATGCAAATAGTGAGTCTTCAGTAGATGGATTATATGCTGCTGGAGATATTTTAAAGCACGAAGGGAAACTACACTTAATTGCAGGTGCATTCCAAGATGCTGGAAATGCTGTGAATAAAGCAAAGCAATTTATCCAACCAGATGCAAGTGAGTACGGAATGGTTTCTTCTCATAATGAAGTATTTAAGAAGAGAAATCGAGAACTGATTAAACAGATGATGAAATAATAAGGAACAAGTATACCCCCACATACTTCTCTATTCAAATGGATGAGAGATGTACGTGGGGTTTTTCCTGTTTACTATATTTTCAATCATTATAATGACACCGGTTTCATCAGTTCATATGATATGAACATTTTATTGGTAAAGCATCCTAGAAAACAATTTAGCTATGTTTTGCTTACGCAGAACATGGCTAAATTACGCTGTCCCTTTAGCGCGTTCATTAGGAAATGGCATATTTAGTATAGAAGCAATATATTGTTTTCCATGTTTTCGAGCCAATGATTCTAATATTTGACGGACGCGTTTTGTAAGATGGCCTTGTTTTTTGATGGCTTCACAATATGCGTCATAGAAAGCATATTTAGCCCAAAGGAAATCATCTTGTTGGAATAAGAAATGATTTTTGTACCATTCACCAATTGTATGATAACAATTGTTTTCATGTATTGCTGTGCTTTGAGAAAGAAAACGATCAGATAAAGATACATTCAAATGAGAAATTGTGTTTTCTGTTTCAACTTGTAGTGTTTTTTCTAACATTGTAATGATGTGACGAGTAGCCATATGTTAACTCTCCTTTGTGTAAATGGGTAATACCATTCTATATTTAAAAAATTCTTACTATATAATACTATACAATATATGGAATGCATCTACCTGCTTTTTGAACTGCATTTACAAAATCTTTTTTATTTGTTTACAAAAATAAAGTAAAGTAAGATACAGTATAGATGAAAAAATAATAAAGGAATGAACGCATTGTATATAACAGTAGAAGAGACTGCGGAGTATTTGAATTTACCGAAATCGTATATTGAAGAGTTAATTCAGCAAAAGAAAATTCGTGCGCTATTCGATGGAGAGCAATATTTAGTAAATCAAGAACAATTCAATACACATTTAGAACAAATGGAGAAATATAAGCAGTTAGTGGAAGAAATATTAAATGAACCAATTCCAGAAGATATGGATGTTAAAGACGAAGACTAAACTTTGGGAAATCCCGTATGAAGATATGCAGAAATGTATCTTCATACGGGATTTTTGTTTAAATGTATCAAAATCCTAATGGGCACGCAGAATTTCTTATATTTTTGATAGGTAGTAGTCTACCATGTTAAAAGCATATTTTTTTCTAGCTAGGACAAACATAGAGAACGTAACCTGTACAGATACATATACTATCAGTGCAAAAGCTTATAAATTAATGGAAGGGGTTTTCTCGTGAGTTTATTTCATTGTGATTTTCTGAAAGACTTAATTGGATCTTTTGTGAGAGTAAACAGGGGTGGTCCAGAATCTCAAAAAGGAACAATAATATCAGTATGTCCGGACTACTTCGTATTGAAGAATGAAAAAGGTGAGCTTTATTACTATCAACTTAGCCATCTGAAAAGTATTACGAAAAATACAAAAGACTGTGGATCAAGTGATTGTGATTGGGAAGATTGCGAATGTGCAGACGACTTTGAAGCACTACTTCTAAGCTTCAAATATTGCTGGGTGAAAATTAATCGCGGTGGTCCAGAGAAAGTGGAAGGCATTTTACAAGATGTTTCTTGTGACTTCGTTACATTAATTGTAAAAGAAGAAGTTATATTAATTGCAATAAAGCATATTAAAAGTGTTAACTATAATGCATTAGCATGCGGAGAGAGCGATGAGAGCGAAGATAGTAATAGTAAGGAAAGTAGTAGCGATAATTCAGGTCGAGCTCGCGCACAAAGACAGTCAAGTAGAGGAAGATAATAAGAAAGGAGGATACAAATTTGGAAAGTATATTATGCTGTGAGCAAATTAAATGCTTAGTCGGTGAGACTGTAAAAGTAAATCTTCGTGGACCAGAGAGTCGAGTGGGGGTACTTGTATCGTTAGGGAGAGATTACCTTACATTACAACTTCCTCTTGGTGAATTAGTATATTACCAATTGAAACATGTGAAGAGTCTAGCTAAGAAAGTGAAAGAAAGTAAATGTGGCGATTCCTATGTTTCATGTTTCTGCTCTGATGATGATACTTTTGTCGATGTATTACGTGACTTGAAGTATAAGTGGGTAAAGATTAATCGTGGCGGTCCAGAATGTGTGGAAGGATTATTAAGTGAAGTGCATGAAGAATGTATTACACTAGTAAACTGCGATGAAGTCATTTATATCATTAATTATCATATTAAGAGTGTGAGTCAAGTAGTGAAATGTAAAAAGAATGAAGATGAATAATGTTTAATAAATAAGAGGGGCATTATGAGGGAAAGAGAAGAACAATTTCTTATTTCGATAGTATGAAAAGGAATTACTTACTATTAAGACAAAACATTGCCCTGATTATTTTTTTTGAAACGGAAGATAGGAAAGCTGATATTCATAGGAAGGAGGATATAGATGAATGAGTTGAATAAAAGTATTGGAGAAAATATATATGTTAAATTAATCGGTGAAAAAAGATTTAAAGGTGTATTAATTGATGTAGGAAATGATATCGTCGTTCTTTACAATGGACAAGATTACGTATATATATCTTTATATCATGTACAATACTATAAATTTTTAAGACCATATGACGAAGAAATATCAAAACCAGATGTTGATTCTGTAATTAAGAGGGAATCCCCTTCAATTTCTTTGAGAAAAGTATTAAGTACTTCTAAAGGTATTTTTACAGAAGTTTATGTAGCAGGAAATGCTCCAATACATGGTTATGTTACAAGTGTGATGAACGATTATATTGTTTTTTATAGTCCGGTTTATAAAACGGTATATATATCTTTAAAGCATTTAAAATGGTTAATTCCGTATAAAGAAAACCAAGTACCGTATGCCCTCAATAAAAATGAACTCCCCGTAAATCCGTTAAATATTACGTTAGCTAGAACGTTTGAAGAACAGCTTATTAAAATGACAGGGAAAATTATGGTGTTCGATTTAGGTGAGGAGTCCAATAAAATTGGAAAAATGGCGAAAATTGATGAAGGTCATATTGAAATATCAAAAGCACGTGATGCAAAAATGTATGTGAATATTCAACATGTAAAATCCGTCCATTGTCCGTAGATTAGTTGGAAGGGCTGGCTTTTTCTTTTATATGCAGAAGAAAAGGTCGAGCCTATTTATTTAGTTTAATTTGGATATGAGGGGAAAAATGAATTGAATATAAATATATTATAGTGTGATCTTTTTAAAAATAATTTTGCACTACTTTATAAAGAAATATGTACGAGCTATCTTTTTATGTATTCAATTTATTTTTTGAGGAGGAGCTGCTCAACTAATTTATTAAAGGGGTTTTGTTTGTGGAGCAGTTTCCGAATTCGTTATCAATTACATTGCTTGGTAGTGCTGGTGGAGCAGCAAAAGCAGTTTTAGCAATTTTAAATCAAGCGATAGCAAATGAAAAAGATCCAATTTATGAAGTATTAAAGAATGCCAAATTTCATTTGGTGGATATAAAACAAAAAGATAGGACTTATTATGATGAGTTGTTTTCGAATTTGAAAGGTCGCTTATATTTATATGAAATAAACCTTCAAAATGTAGTGGAATTTAAACAACATTTAAAAGAAAAAAGAACGAGTGTTGTGATTGATGTTTCAGGAGCAGATACAATTAGAGTATTAAGCTGCTGTAATGAACTAGGAATTTGTTATATTAATTCAGCCTTGGAAAATGAGGCCGTAGATCAGGACGATAGCTTAATCGGCTTTCAGCTTACGGAAAGATATACAAGGTTTGAGAAGGAGAAAGAGAAATTTACAAATACAAAAGCGATTATAGGTTCAGGTATGAATCCAGGTGTTGTTCAATGGATGGTTGTTGAACTTATGAAGGAACGACCAAATGAAAGGCCAAGAGCATGTTATATTGTAGAACATGACACGTCGTTTTTGAATGATACAGCGCTTATAAAGCCACATACACTTTATGCTTCATGGGCAGTAGAGCGATTTTTAGATGAAGCAATCTGGAGTTATCCGATGTATATGAGTCAACATCGTCCTCTTTACTTTTATGAAGATGTATATGCTTCAGAGTATAAAGTGAAGTTGGGAGAAAAAGAATTCTATGGTTGTTTAATGCCACATGAGGAAGTATTAATTTTAGGGAAAAACTTTAATATGGAAGTTGGTTTTCTTTACCGAATTAATGAGTATACAACAAATATAATTAGACAGAATTTAGACCAAGTAGAAGATTTATGGAACTGGAATCGTAAAGTGTTTAATCCAGCGGAAGAAGAGGTTGCTGGAGAGGACTTGGTCGGTGTGTTACTCGTTTATGAAAATAGTGAGACATATATGTATAATGTGATGAATAGTAGCCAAGTTTTTCGTAAATATAAAACGAATGCAACGTATTTTCAGGTAGGGTGCGGGATTTATGCGGGCTTGTCCAGTTTACTTTTAGATCGATTTGAACAAGGTGCTTATTACGTCGAGGAGTTGTTATTAAATACAGAAAGTAAGTACGGTGAGTATTTAAATTTATATATGAAGGATTTTGTAATGGGGCATAATAATTTTACTGATGGATTGTTACATGACAGGGTAAGATGGGTGTAATTTGTTACCAAAAGGAAGGAGAGATCTCCTTCCTTTTAGTATTATAAGGTTAAATATTGCCCTGAAAGCAATTTCATACTTATACTTTAAGGAGATAACAATGAAAGTTTTTTGTATCGATCAAGGGGAGTTTTTATATGAACAAATACAAGAGCTTGATTTATGAAGAAAGAAGAGCCTTAAAGGTATTTATATTATTATTCTATATTATATTCTTTTTATATGACGCTATATATTATTTTGTGTATCCTGCTATGAATATTAGTGGAACAGCGGTAGGTTGGCCAGAAGGTAGTCTTGGGATAGGTGTGCCTATATTTGTAATAGCAATATTTCCTATTTCTATATACCTTCAAAAAAGAGGGTATGTATATTCTGTAAAATATTTATTTTTATTTGGGTACATGTTTATCAATCTTGTTAATAATTTAATGATTTATTTGCGAACGGATAGACCTTTTGAACATGGTAGTATGGTAGAAATGTTATTAATTTTATTTGCCCCAGTTTTCGTGAATAGAAAATACTTTTATTTAGTTTCCTTTAGTGTAATTGGAAAGTACGTATTTTTCACATTGCTATTACAAGATTTAAAAGTGGTAATTCCACTTGTTTTATGTGTATTCTATTTCATTATTTCACATTCTTTATTAAAACGATTTCAATCTTATGTAAGAACAGTGGTTGAAATGATGAACAATATGAAAGAGACGGAAAATTTAGCTGTGATTGGAACTATGTCTACAACAATTGCCCATGAAATTCGAAATCCGTTAACAGCGTTAAAAGGGTTTACGCAAATGCAAAAAGAAAGAAATCCAGCTGATACGATGAGCTACGACATTATGTTACAAGAAATTGAAAGGGTTAATGGATTTGTTAGTGAATTGATGTTGTTAGGAAAACCAAAGCCAACAAATTATGAAAGGTGTAATATACGAGACATCCTTCTATATGTTGTGCATCTAATGGAAAGTTATGCAACGCAATATAGAGTTAAATGTCATTTACAAGTAGATGGGAATTTACCGGCTATAAACGGTGATGATAAGCAATTAAAACAAGTGTTATTAAATATCATTAAAAATGGAATAGAATCAATGCCAGAGGGTGGAGAAATTCATATCCGTGCATATCAAAAAACGCAAGGACATTTGTGTATTTCTGTTGAAGACCAAGGATTTGGTATAGAGAATGAAAAGTTGGAAAAAATCGGCAAGGCGTTTTACACAACAAAGGAGAATGGTACAGGACTTGGATTAATGATTACATATAAAATTATTAAGGAACATCAAGGGAGTATCACGATCCAAAGTAGTCTAGGAGTAGGAACGAAAGTCGAAATTTTTCTGCCGACCGTTTAATGTATTGGGAGAAAAGATTTTTCAGAAAAGTGTTCTTGTTGTGTAAATATAAACATTTTATAAAATGTTTCAAGAAGGGTTTTTTTTATAAAATACTTCGTTTATAATGGAGGAAAATATCGGCATGAGATTGATTGCTCATGTAACGGTTCAGTAGTGTTATGAAAAGATAAGAAGGGGTGCACGCGCATCCTTTTTTCTATGCAGATATTATGAAAGAGGTGGTATGATGGAATTAACATTAAATTCGACTGTATGTTTACACACGATTCAATTTCGAAAAGAGCAAAAGAATTATATTGTAAAAGATACAATTACAGGAGAAAAATATGAAATGCCGCCACTTTGGATTGATGCATTGGCAATGATGCGTGACGGTTTTTTATTGGGAGAAATTGAGGAGAAATTAAAAGAAGAGTATCCATCTGAAGAAGTGAATATGTTAGCATTCACGAGGCAACTGTTAGAACTAGAACTTGTTGAAATGGTAGATGGAGAAGAGATAGCTTGCACAAAGAAGAAAGAGATAGATTGTTTAGCTTGGGTGCGTCCCCGTGTGGAACAATTCTTTCTTAATTTAAATAGAAAATATAGAAGCAAAGACCAGTAGTGGCCTTTGCTTTTTTTAATCCCGCTATTTGCCGGGCAGTAAGACCCCCATCTCAAAATTCAGCGGAAGCAAAGAAGTTAGGTGTGGGATGAACAAAACCCCCACTGATTAAAGGTTCACTTTATAGGTTGTGTTTAAAATATAACAGCAAATGCTCTTGCGAAAGCACCGTCACTATTTTTAATTTTTAAAGGTGCGGCTGAGAAAAAGAAACGTTTTGTTTCGATAGCATCTAGATTTGTTAAGTTTTCGATTAAATAAATATTATTCCCTAGTAATATGTGATGAATCGGTGATGTTTCTGTTGTGACTTCATCAGGAGAAATGAAATCTAAACCGATAGATTTTACCTTTAATCGCACTAGTTCTTTAGCTAATTCTTCAGAAAGGTAAAATGCTTCTTTCTCATAAGCTTCTGTATTCCATTTAGTGGATAGATTAGAATGAAAAATAACAATATCACCTTCTTTTATGACAGTATTATGCAATACTGCCTTAGGTAATTTTCGCTCTTGAATATGTGTTACATCTATAAGAACAGCTTCGCCTACAAATTGATCCAGCGGTAATTGATCGATGGTCGTTGCGCCTGAAATAAAATGCGCAGGGGCATCACAATGTGTGCCAACGTGAACGACAGAATGAAAATCTGTAACTTGATAGCCTGATTCTTCAACACTTGTAACAGCTTCTAGTTGTATTTTAGGTGTTCCAGGAAATTGAGACATATTATTTTCAAATGTTTGCGATAGATCAATTACTTTCATTTTACATACCTCCAATATATATTTTTCAAATAATAAAAAGCTCATCCTTCAGTATCAAGAAAGATGAGCTTTACATGCTAGTTGAGTTTTATCTTCCAAAATGCAATGCATTTTGCAGGAATTAGCACCTATTCAGTTTGTATAAACTGAGGTTGCTGGGCTTCAAAGGGCCGGTCCCTCTGCCTCTCTTGATAAAGAAGTATTTAATTTTGAAATCGGAATTTTCCGATAGTTAAATTGTAATTCATTTCCTTTTTTCGTGCAATACAAAATAGGTATTCACCCAAATAAAGCTGCTCGCATATTGTAGCTTATGTAAATAGAATGCTGCGAAGGAGTGAGTGCAGTGACAGGAAATGTATTGAATTATTATGCTGGTGGTAATACAGCTAGGGGATTTCACAATTTATACGAAGAGAATTTAAAAGGATTAGACAGATTATTTATCTTAAAGGGTGGCCCAGGAACGGGAAAATCTTCTTTAATAAAGGCAATAGGTCGGGAATGGGTTGAAAAAGGATATGATATTGAATTTTTACATTGTTCTTCTGACAATAAATCGGTTGATGGTGTAATTATCCCAAAATTAAAAGTAGGAATTGTTGATGGGACATCGCCGCATGTTATTGAGCCAAAAATGCCAGGAGTTGTTGAAGAATATATAAATTTAGGAATTGCTTGGGACTCAAATAAACTAAGAAAGCAGAAGTTAGAAATTGAAAGATTTGTTTCAGAAGCAAGCAAAGCTTTTCAGTCTGCTTACGCACATTTTAAAGAGGCATTGGTTATACATGATGAGTGGGAGAAGATATATATTGATAATATAGATTTTAATAAAGCAAATGAACTAACCGATCAGCTAATCCAGAAATTATTTGCAGATAAAAGCGGGAGACAATCGCTTGTAAAACATCGTTTTTTAGGAGCTGCTACACCGAAAGGAGCAGTTGATTTTGTTCCTAATTTAACAGAAGGGTTACCACATCGTTATTTTATAAAAGGGCGCCCAGGCTCTGGAAAATCAACGATGCTCAAAAAGTTAGCTAAGGCAGCTGAAGAAAAAGGGTTTGAAGTTGAAGTATATCATTGCGGATTTGACCCGAATAGTCTTGATATGGTTATCGTAAGAGAATTAGGATTTGCAATTTTTGATAGCACCGCACCACATGAATATTTTCCAAGTCGCGAGGGTGATGAAATTATTGATATGTATGCCCTTATTGTTACGCCAGGGACGGATGAGAAATATGCGAAGGAAATTCGTGATGTCTCCATTCAGTATAAAGCAAAAATGAATGAGGCGATGTCTTTCTTAGCGAAAGCAAAATCGGTTCGTGATAAATTAGAACGAATTTATATTGCTGCTATGGATTTTTCAATAGTAGATGCATATAAAGAGGAGATTCAAAAAGAGTTTGAACGAATTGCTGCTACTGTAATTGAAAAGCAACAATAGACGTTTCATTAGGCTGTCAGTAATTTCTGACAGTTTTTTTAGTATGTAGTAAAATTAATAGTGTATTGTCGAATTTCCAAGGAAATAATCAAAAAATGGAGTTGTTATGAAATGAGAGAGAAAATCGAGTTGGAGTTAGAAAGAATTGAAAAAGAGAATGATGTGAAAATTTTATTTGCGGTGGAATCAGGGAGTCGTGCTTGGGGGTTTCCATCGAAAGATAGCGATTATGATGTTAGGTTTATTTATATACATCCAGTAGAATGGTATTTATCAATTCATGATAAACGAGATGTAATTGAATATCCAATTAGCGATGATTTAGATATAAGTGGTTGGGATATTAAAAAGGCATTGCAACTATTCGCGAAGTCGAATCCAGCTTTACTTGAGTGGATTCGATCACCAATTTTTTATTCGAAAAACTCTAATTTTCCAGAACTACTTCAACAGATGAGTGAGAAGAATTTTGATCCAAAAGCAACGATATATCACTATTTACATATGGCGTCGAAAAATTATCGTGAATTTTTGCAAGGTGAGAATGTAAAGCTGAAAAAGTACTTTTACGTATTACGTCCCATTTTAGCTTGTAAGTGGCTAGAAGAGAAAGCAACTTTACCTCCTGTAGAGTTTGATCGATTGATTACAGAATTACCATTAGAACGTAGTGTATTAGATGAAATTGAAAAGTTGTTAATAAAGAAAAAAGCAGGTACTGAATTAGATGTTGGATTGAAAATTAAGGTGCTAAATCAATTTTTAGAAGAACAAATTCATTACTATGGGCAATATGTAAAAGGAATTGAAAAGGGATCAGGGATCGATATTGAGGTTTTAAATACACTATTTCGAGACATGCTGTTTGAAGCATATGAAAAAGAGCACAAGTAAGTTGAACTGCACCCCAATTGTTAGACACAGTCTAACAATTGGGGGTGCAGTTTTTCTATGGCTAAATTTACAGCTGATGAAAAAATACAAATCGTTCTACGTTATTTGAACGGAAATGAAAGTTATCGAGAAATGGGTAGATCGCTCGGTATAA
>NZ_JAKUFY010000045.1:0-41528 GCF_022663675.1 Bacillus cereus group sp. BfR-BA-01355 | reverse complement strand
CTTAAATTCTATATCATAAGTTACTCTAATTTTGCCCATAGAAAAATCCCCTCCATAGTAAACAGATTAATGTGCTTTCTTTTTACTGTCTACTATAAGGGGATCATATCACATTTAGGGGGCTTTTTTATCCGCTATTTGCCGGGTAATAAGACCCCCACCTCAAAATTCAGCGGAAGCAAAGAAGTTAGGCGGGGGCCCTGTTGCCCGTAAAATCCCGATTGGTGAGGGCTGATTAAAGTTCCACTTTATTACAGTTAGTTCAATGAAATACAAATTACCTTAAAATAGTCTGACTATTTTTTATAAAAAAAACTATTCGTTTACATTTTTTGGTTTCGTGTTATATTTTTATTGTTAATATTAGTGTATTGAAAATTCTGATTTCAATCTTAGGAAAATTCTAGGGAAAGGAATATTTGTGCTTGAATTGAAAATCCTATAAACATAGTTTGAAAGTAAAGTATGAAAAGAAATCTCCATTAAATATACTAATTTAATGGAGATTTACGGGGTTAATGTAACTAAAAAGAAATTTTGTTTACTCCACGTTTATGCTCTGTAATTTGGTAACTGTAATAGCTCTGACGAAAAGCAAAGGAGCAAAAAAGAAGTAGGTAGTTTATTTAATAGAAGATATGGTGAAAAAATAAAACAACGGAGGTTTTATAATGAATAAAGGAATACTGCAGATTACAGAAATCGAAGAAATTAGCATTCCTAATGTATTGAAGGATAAAATCAAGAATCTAATAGACCATGAATTAAAAACTCATAATCCTTATACTTGTGATCAAGAAATAGCTGCAAGCTTTTCAAGAGAGTGGCTTAATTGTTTGATTGATTATTCAAAGAAAACTTCGAATTCAGATATGAAAAAACTACTACATATGATAAAAGTAGCGAATTGTGGTGGAAACGTACCACCTACTCTTATTAAAAATATTCCATGTGATCCTATGGAAACCCTATTACCTGGGGAAAATCGCAAAGGTTTTAATTATGGTGAAGACGAAGACGATAGAATGAAAAAATATTTTTATGCAGAATGGGTCACATGGCTTTTTGCCACACTTTTTAATTATGATGCTTTAATTCACCCATCCGAACATGCAGGGAAAAATAGATTTCACCTCATTTCCCCTTTGAACAACGATGAAGTTTTGCGAAATGTCGGTGCAAGCACCGGTGGCGGGAACTTTTATCAACATAACGATGCCACAGTGTATACAGACATGAAAGACCAATCAGATATTGAAGCAAGATTGAAAATATTCAATACGAATTTAGAAATTGTATCAAATAGACTTAATAAATCCGTGGAACGAATAGTGTCTGAAATTACTTGTGGAAAATTTACTAGAGTTGATGCTCTTTTATTAAAAGGAGTGTTAAATTTAAAAACTCAAACTCATATTGGAACGCCAAAATTACTTCAAAAGCATCTTGAAGAAAATCACTTCAGTAAAGATGATATATTGGCGATAAGTAAAATGCCTATTGCTCATATCGCAGGAATGGCGGATGGTGAAATATCGGGATTTGTAGGGGAAATAAACCAAATCATATTTTTGGATGATAATGGTGATATTATTGCAACTTGTTTGAATGGAGCAGAAAATAGATTGATTTATGTGGGAAAAAGTGAAGAAGAAAAATTGAAATTTGACATGTTTTTAGAACTCTTACGAACAACGCCCACTTATAAGGTTCCACTTACATCTGAAGATTTATTAATTATTCCAAATTCATACTATGGTAAACAAACAAATGTAACTCATGGTAGGGAAAGGTTATCTGAGGAAGAATATAAAATTCCGATTGGAGATAATAAGTACGGAAGAAGAATTGTTTGCAGGCAGTACGTTTCCAGCCGATTACGTGATCAGAAAGAAAGTTACTTTACAGATATTATTAACTAGTTTAAAGAGAGGAGGGACGATGGGGAGGTTTGGGGTATAATAGCTCAAGCCTTCCCATATTCTTTGTATGGATTTTACTATTGAATTACTCATATTACTATTTTTAGTAGCTGTATTAGCAGGGTGGATAGATACAATTGCTGGAGGCGGTGGTATGATAACTATCCCGATAATGTTATTAGTAGGTATGTCTCCTTCTGTAGCGATAGCAACTAATAAACTGCAAGGGAGTAGCGGAACTCTCATGGCGACAGTGTTTTTTATTAAGAAGAAAGAAATTAATCTTAAAGAAATGCGTTTGTCCATCTTAATGACCTTTTTTGGATCAGTTTTGGGTGGATGGCTTGTTTTACAGATACGGGCAGAATATCTAATCATGATATTACCTTTTTTACTTATTATTATTGGTCTTTATTTTCTATTATCTCCAAATATAGCAAACGAAGATCGACCGAGAAAAATAAGTATGTTGTTGTTTGCGTTAACAGTGCCTCCATTCCTTGGATTTTATGATGGTTTCTTCGGCCCAGGAACAGGTAGCTTGATTGCTTTAGCGTTCATTCTTTTATGTGGATATAGTGCTACACGGGCAACTGCAAATGCTAAGATTTTGAATTTTACTAGTAATTTCGCTGCTTTGTTGTATTTTATTATTTTTGGCCAAATCGATTGGACAATTGGATTGATTATGATGCTTGGTCAAATTATAGGGTCATATATTGGGGCGAAGATGGTGCTTACAAAAGGGACGTCATTAATACGACCAATAGTGGTTATTGTTTGCTTTGTCATGGCAATTAAGATTTTTTTACAAAATATGAACTAAATGTAATAAATATAGTATTTGTATCGAAGTTAGAGTGTTTTCATGTTGTTATTGCAGTATTACACTGTTTAAGATGTGTTCAAAATTACACAATTTGACTAGTGTAATGTATTGCGTTATGCTTTTTCTATTATAAAAGAAAGGCTTGAAGATAATGATTCGTCGTTTGAGAAAGCTAAAAAATGTAGCAGTCGTAGTAAGCTTCTAAGTAAATAGCAAAATATATAATACTTAGAAGCGAGGAATAAAGTTATGAAGCATCCATTATTTAATCATTGGTCAGAAACAAAATATATAAAAGATATAGTAACAAATCCACTCATTGAAGTAGGAGAGTACTCCTATTATTCAGGGTATTATGGTCATCAAAATTTTGAAGATGGTTGTGTAAGGTATTTGTGGGGGGATGCTAAGTCACAAGCACTGTTTAATCCAATTGAACAGATGGGATGGCATCTTGATAAACTCATTATTGGGAATTATGTTTGCATTGCAAGTGGAGTAGTCATTTTAATGGGTGGTAACCATAATCATCACTCAGAATGGATTACAGTATATCCATTCGCTGAGCAAATTGAACAATCATATGAAACTAAGGGCGATACAGTCATTAAAAGTGATGCTTGGATTGGAATGAATGCTATAATAATGCCTGGCGTTACTATTGGTGAAGGTGCAATTGTTGCTGCAGGATCTGTCGTAAGTAAAGATGTTCCGCCGTATACAATAGTTGGTGGAAATCCTGCTAAGGAAATAAAGAAACGATTCACTGATACAGAAATAAACATGTTAATGGAAATGCGTTGGTTTGATTGGGATAGGAAATTGATCGAGAAGGCAATTCCGCTGTTATCTAGTCCATCCATTGAACCATTATTTGCTTTTTATAAAAATGAAGTAAAAAATAAATAAATTAGTTAGTTAGAAAAACTACATTCAGTATTGGGTGTAGTTTTTTTATTACAAAAAACTAATGGTTTAGACTAAAGAAAATTTATCTCTAATATAAGTCTAGCAAATAGCTCAATTGAATAATTAAAATCCCGATTGGTGAGGGTTAATAATTAGTGGGGATGAACAAAACCCCCACTGATTAAAGTTTCACTTTATTTTTTGTAAATGTGGAACAAATGTATTATGTAGATTGTCTATTAATTGTAATCCTAAAAAATATGAAAGTGCGAATCATTTTAAAAAATATAAGGGGATTAAAAATAAGGATATGCGTGGGAATACAAAGTATCAGGGCACCTAAAAGTGTCAGATGAGATGGTCTATATGAAAGCAATCCTAACGTTTAATATGTATATACAATTTGAGAACACTTTCTATTTTTTTGAGATTATGTTAGAATAACGCTTTTTTGAGTACAAAGATATTGGAGGTAACAGAAGTGAAAGGTATGTTTTGCAAGAGATTTATTGCAATAGTAACAGTGCTTACACTATTTTTTAGTATGTTCGTTACATTTGGAAGAGCAGCAGCGGAAACAGTTTCTGCTATAGAGGTTGAAGCAGGATCAGCAATTTTAATAGAAGCAAATTCCGGAAAAATTTTATATCAAAAAAATGCAGATGAATCATTGGCAATTGCTAGTATGACAAAAATGATGAGCGAATACTTAGTTCATGAAGCGGTAGATAAAGGAAAACTTAAATGGGATCAAAAAGTTAAAATTTCTGAATATGCACATAAGATTTCGCAAGATCGTTCATTATCAAATGTTCCATTAGAAAATGGTGGCTCTTATACGGTAAAAGAGTTATATGAGGCAATGGCAATTTATTCTGCAAATGGTGCAACAATTGCTTTAGTTGAAGAGATTGCTGGTAAAGAGGGCAACTTTGTAAAAATGATGAACGATAAGTCGAAAGAGTTTGGAATGAAAGATTATAAATTTGTAAACTCTACAGGCTTAACAAATCAAGATTTAAAAGGATATCACCTAGAAGGGACAACTCTAGACGAGAAAAATAAAATGTCTGCAAGGGATTGTGCAATTTTAGCACAACGTCTTATTCAAGATTTTCCCCAAATATTGAATACAGCAAAAATTCCTAAAAAAACATTCCAAGAGGGTGGTAAATATCCAATTGATATGGCGAACTTTAACTGGATGTTAAAAGGTTTAATTAAGCAATATGAAGGTGTAGATGGTTTGAAAACAGGAACGACTCCAGAAGCGGGAGATTGTTTCACTGGTACAGTAGCAAGAAATGGTATGCGCCTAATTTCTGTAGTGATAAAAGCAAAATCTCATACGGCACGCTTTGATGAAACAAAGAAATTATACGATTATGGATTTGCGAATTTTGAAGTGAAGAATGTCTACGGAAAAGATTCAGTAGTAAAAGGACATGAAACGGTACGAGTAGCAAATGCAAAAGAGAAAGATGTAGTAGTTCAAACGAAGCAAGCTGTTTCACTTCCAATGCGGAAGGGAAACAAAGACGGTTATAAAAAAGAATTTAAAGTATCAAATAAAGAACCAGAAGCGCCTATTAAAAAAGGTGTAACAATTAGTAAAATAATTATCTCACCTAAAGATAATACCGATCCTGGGTTCTTATCAGGTAATTCATTACAAATAGACCTTGTAACAAAATCTGATGTGGAACAAGCAAATTGGTTTACACGTTTTATACGTAAAACTGGATCTTTTTTTAGTGGTATGTGGGATAGTGCGATTGATATAGTAAAAAGCTAATTTTATAGGATACAACTAAATATTAGTTTGAAACAAAAGGTTTCAAAGTATTATAGATTCTTATGTGGATAGTTTGGAATGAAAGATTGTATTACTTTTCAAATTTGGTCCTTCGGAACTTTTTGTATTTCTATTAAGCTAAAATAAATTTGTATCCATATACTCCAAAAACGCTATTCTTTTTGTAGAAATATACAGAAGGGATGGCGTTTATTATGAATCTTTCGATTTAAAGGATTCTGGTGCAAGGTTAGTTTAATAAAGTTACATGATGAAAAACCACCCATTAAAGTTTCACTTTATAAAAATTTAATAAAATCTTTTCTTTGTATTAAATATTTTGTTTTAAATTATGTATATAAAGAAATGGAGGTCAAATTAACTTTTTACTGCTTATATTAGGAATTTAAAGAAACGATGTGTACAATTCTCTCACTACATTCGCATAGTGGCCTTTATGAAAAGCAAAATCTACAATTTACAAGGAGAACATTTTATGAGTAAGAGAATAAAAGAATTAGATTCCATACGAGGGTTAGCGGCACTTACTGTGGTATTTGGACATTTTTGTTTAATGCTACCATCGTTGCCTAATTCTATTAAATTTTCCCCGCTTAGGTTTTTATGGGCGGGTGGGGAAGCTGTTATCGTTTTTTATGTACTAAGTGGTTTTGTGTTATCGATGGCACTTTATCATTCAAAAACAAATTATTGGGGATATTTAATTAAGAGATTTGTAAGAATCTATATTCCTTATTATTTTTGGATAATTGTTTCCTTTGTTTTATTTATTTTATTTTCGTCGTATGAAGTGGTAGGACTACGGGATTGGTTCTATGATAGGTGGCAAGGGTCTATAACAAAATTAGATATTCTAAACCACTTTGTGCTTCTTAATAACTTTTTTACGGAAAATTATAATCCAGTTATTTGGTCATTGGCTCAAGAAATGCGTATATCTATTGTGTTTCCTTTGTTATTCCTTCTTTTTTATAAATTGAATTGGAAGAAAACGATACTATTTGCTTTGAGCTTTTCTTTAATTAGTGTTTTTCTTAATGTGTTGTATATTGGGAAAGCTGAAGGATTTTATAATGGTTATGCTGATACACTGCATTTTACATCTATGTTTATGGTTGGAATGTTACTTTTTAAGTATCAGGAAAAACTTATCTACTCATATAGGAATATGAAAAAATTTAAAAAAGGATTTCTTATTGCATTAGGGATTATTCTGTATTTATATTCCATTTTAATTTATGGTTTTTCCCGTAATGATACTACTTTCTTATTAAAAGATTGGGGTGTCGTAATGGGGGTTGGTATATTTATTATAATGGCTATGAGTAACCTAAAAGTAAAAGCATTTTTAAATAAGAGTGTATTTGTATATTTAGGAGAAATTTCATACAGTATCTATTTGTGTCATTTTCCAATCATGATGGTACTATTTAAACTTTTGTATACAAAGATACCTATCTTTTTCCTTCTTACTTTATGCATTGCAATGACACTACTTTTTTCTATAGTTTCATATCATTTAATCGAAAAGAAATGTATCAACTGGGCAAAACAAAGAACAACCAATTTTTTGAAAAAAGTATAATTCCTAGAGAAATTTTATTTCTTTAGTAAATATACGAATATGACCGATTCCTAAGTATACTTAGGAATCGGTCAATTTTGGATTCTAAATGTAAATATAATAAAGTGGAATATAATTGAAATCGAAAACCACTTAGAAATAACAATTACGGTGTGAGCTATTGTATAGTATAGATATGGTTAATAATAAAGGGGGAATACATATGTGGAAGCGATTTGTAGCAATTGGTGATAGTTTTACAGAGGGGATAGGGGATGAAGTTGAGGGAATTGCATTAAAAAGCTGGATAGATCATTTTGTTCAACTGTGTGAAAACGATATAAAATATGCTAATTTGGCAAAGCGTGGCTTAGTAACTAGAGAAATTCGCTCGCAGCAATTGGAAAAGGCGTTAACTTTTAATCCAGATTTGGTTAGTCTCATTGCAGGGGCAAACGATGTTTTAAAAGGACGTTGGAATCATGATGCATATAAGAACGATATGGAATTTATGATAGATTCATTAAGTAAAGCAGGGGCTGATATTATTATAGCAAACCTTCCTGATTTTACAGTTAGGCTTCCTTTTGCTTCTGAAAAAAAACAAGTAATAAAAGAACAATTATTAGAGGCAAATGAAGTTATACGTTCACTGAGCAGAGAATATAAGTTTCATCATGTTGATTTTTGGAATCATCATTTAGTTAATGACAATACGCTTTGGTCTAAGGATTTAATTCATCCAAACTCAAAAGGATATGTAAAAGTTGCTGATTTGATTTTTAGTAGTTTGTCTGTACAGAAGACAAAATAATAGTTTGCAATTTAACGAATATGATATTAATTGTGCTAAGCTATGTTTTTTAGTAAATGGAGAGAACTAGAAATTTAGCATACAAAGCGTATCTACGATATATTTCTACAGTAGTGCATAAATGTAGAATTACAAAGAAAGATCACTTATGGAAATAGGTGGTCTTTAAACGTTTTTATAACTAAATTAAAATATATACTGTAGTACTAACAATTTCGTACTACATAAAAATTAAGTTCTCTTATAGAAAAACTGATTTTATATTATCTTAAAATATAATAACATATTCAAATCATATTTTGGGTGTGTATCCTAATTGTGAATAATTTGTAATTTTTTTGAAGTGTAAATATCTAATAAATAAAATAGGTAGTAGGTGCAGAAGTATTAATACTATATTATTCAATTCTGTTATGAGTACATTAGTAATTGGTAGTATTATATTTTTATTATCAATTTTAGTTATTGGAATTAATTTGCATAGAAAATATGTAGGATAAGAAAAGATAAATATACTTTATTGTATATTTATCTTTTTGTTTAGTAGGATTTATAGTCTCTTTAAACTATTATGTTAATAAAATTAAGAAACTTAATTTTTGATATCCTTATGGCTAAAGCCATCTATAAACTGACAATATAACTAAATAATTGTTTGGTATGATTTGTGGGTTGGTTTTTTTATCCGAATTTTCTGATTCAAATATTTCAACTTTATGAATATAGTAGGTGAAATATTTGTGTGATAGTATTTGAGATAGAAAAAAGCCAACTTTAAAAAGGATGTGAATTGAATGTGCAAACAACTATAAATGGTTATATTAAGGTAATGTTTAGCTGTTTTTTAGTGTAAGGTAAAGGTCTATGTTGTAACAGTTGATATAAATACGAAGAAATAGGTGCGCCTAAATTTATCTGACTATTTAAAATAAACTAAACCTTGAGATTAGTCTAGGTTTTGACGAAGTTACATTCTAGGTGAAATCTTTATAATGATTAATTAGGTTTAATAAAGGGGTACCTTATACGCAAAAGCGTTTATATTAGTAACCTAAGGAGCTTGCTTTTATGAAAACTACTGATTCAAAAGGCCTATTAGGAAATAGGGTTTATTTACAAGTTTTCTCTGCTTATTCATTGCTTATGCTTGGTGTTTTTATTGATATGTTAGCGATTATGACTATAGTTGGGTTTGAATGGGAAGTAGATCCTACTATGATTGGATTGATCCCTGTTGCATATGCACTTCCTGGAATTATTTTTGGTTCATGGGCAGGTGTTATTGCAGATCGTTTTAGAAAAATTCCAATTATGATGTTCTGTAATCTAATGGTTGGTCTAATAACAATTGCTCTTTTATTTGTACAAGATATCCACTGGCTCTTAGTGGCATTAATGATTCGTTCCATTTTTATTGTTTTCTATTATCCTGCACAGCAAACACTAACAAGACAGATTGTATCCCCGGACTTACTTACTAAAGCAGTAAGTATCAACGGAATAGTAGAGCAGGGTACCAAGATAGTAGGTCCACTTATAGGGGGCATGTTGCTGAGCTGGTTTCAACCAGAGTTCTGCCTCATTATAAGAGCTATAAGTTGTTTATTAGCTACCTTAGTTCTCATACCCACAATAAAATTTAAAGAAACTATATCGAAAGAATTTGTTGAAAAGCAAAAACAAAGTACTTGGACCGCTTGGGTACAAGGGTGGGGTTATGTGTTATCTAATCGGATAATATTATCAACCATGATTTTCGTTACAATAGCCATGGCAGTATTACAATTAGTCGACTCACAATTCCCAACTTTATTTAAGAGCTTATTCCCACATGATAAAAGTAAAATGGGATATATCATTTCTATTATTGGTCTTGGCGGAATACTTGGTGCACTACTAACTCAGAAATTAAAACAATTTCAATATGGCTGGGTAGTATGTGGAGGTATGGTTTTAATGGGAATTGGTTTTGGGGGGATTGGTTTGATAACGCCCGGTACGGTCTTCGTTTTAGCCTATTTAATTAGTTTTATCGCTGGTATCGGAAGTGGGCTGATGCTTGTATCTAATCAAGTCATTTTACAAATAGAATCCGACCAAGATCAAGTAGGAAGAGTATTTGGTATACAAAGCAGTTTAACAAACGCAGTTCTAATTATTTCTCCTGCTATGAGTGGCCCATTAGTGCATTTGTTTGGAGTAACTCAACTCTATGTTTATGGAGGGATTGGGCTTGTTATTATTGGATTAATTGGAGTTTCACTGCAGAAATATTTATGGGCTAAACATAAACACGAACCTATAAGAGCAAATAATTTTTGAAGGGGAGATTTTTATGACCAATGAGGAATGTTATCGATTAAGCCATCCGCAGCGAAGAATATGGTATACAGAAGTTATTCATTCTGATAAAGGAATATGTAATTTAAGATTTTTATTTAAACTTCATCGGAAAATGAATTATTCAAAATTAAACCAAGTTGTGAATCGCGTTATCAGTGAAAATGACGGTCTGTGCATTAGGTTAAAAGAAAATGGGCATCAGGAACCGAAACAATATTTTATTAAACATGAAGAACAAGAATTTGAGTTTTTTGATTTCAGTAATGTGGAGAATACAAATTTGCTTGAGGAATGGATTGAGCAGAAAACAAAAGACACGTTTACATTATTTAATTCAGATTTATACTATTTCGCTTTAATAAAATTAAACGATAATGAATGTGCAGTCTTTGGAAATGTTCATCATATTATTATGGATGGTTTATCAATTCAAATATTTACTGAGCAAATTGCAAAATATTATTATGAAATGCATAACGAGAATGAGGAAGGCGAAATTAAAAATTCATATGTTCAATTCCTGACCAATGAACAAACATACTTGAATAGTAGTCGCTTTCAAAAAGATCAAAAATTCTGGTTAGAGGAATTTAAAACACTGCCATCTGTGACTGGATTGAAGCCCTATAATACGTACCAAGTTAGCACTAAAGCATCACGTGAGACATTTATATTAACGGAGTATTTGAAGAGAAAGATAGAAAAATTTTCTGAAGATTACAAAATTAGTTTATACACTTTTTTTGTTGCTGCTTTCTCGTTGTCCATGTATCGGTGGACTTCATCGCTTGATATTGGTTTAGGAATGGCTTACGGCAATCGTATGACTAAAATGGAACGAAAATTGATTGGAATGATGGTGAGTACAGTTCCTTTAAGAATGGATATTGATCCAGAAGAAGAAGTACTTTCATTTATTAGCAGGGTGTCCAGAAAACAAAGCAAATTATTGAGGCACCAGAAATATCCATTTGATTTGTTGTTAAAGCAGATTAATAAAGAGAATAATAGTAATGTGAGACTTTTCGGAACTACGATTGATTATAGGGATCGCGATGAAAGTGGTGACTCACTATGGATTCCAAACCATGAAGAGGTACAAGATTTTGCAGTGCATATTGAAAATCTAATTGATATTGACTCTTTACATGTACATATTGATTATCGTGAGGAGCTATTTTCTAAGGAAGAGATAAAACGGTTTTTTAACGTGATGTTAGCGATAATGGAAAACACTTTTGAAAAACCAAAGCAGAAGGTAGCTGAAATAGAAATCATTTCTGAGGAAGATAAAAGAATAAGTTTAGTTGAGTTCAACAATCCTAAACTAAATGTCCCACCTCAAGTAACTATTCATGAAATATTCGAACAGCAAGCGATGATTTATCCAAATACTATTGCAGTTACGTATGAACAAGAAAAAATTACTTATAAGGAGCTTAATGAACGTGCAAACCAGTTAGCTCATTATTTGCAGAAAAAGGGAGTAGGACCTGATACTTTAGTTGGAATATGCGTTGAACGTTCCCTCGAAATGATTGTAGGTATTTTAGGGGTTTTGAAGGCTGGTGGGGCTTATGTTCCACTCGATCCAACATATCCAGAGCAGCGACTTCAATATATTTTAGAAGATGCTAGCATTCAGTTATTCGTGACGCAAGAAAGTTTAAAAGAATTGAAATGGTTACCAGAAAATGTTGAGTCGATTTGCCTGGATCGTGATCAAGATGAGATTGGGAAAGAAAGTAAGACTTTGCCGCTTTCTGATGTCGGTCCCAAAAATCTGGCATATGTAATCTATACTTCGGGATCAACGGGAAATCCAAAGGGCGTTATGATAGAGCATCACAATGTCATTCGGTTATTTAAATCAACGGATTGTTGGTATCAGTTTAATGAAAAAGATACTTGGACGCTTTTTCATTCGTATGCATTTGATTTCTCAGTATGGGAAATTTGGGGAGCATTATTATATGGTGGAAAATTAGTTGTTGTTCCGTACTGGATTAGTCGATCACCTAAGGATTTTTATCAATTATTAGTGGAGGAAGAAGTCACAGTTCTAAATCAGACACCTTCCGCATTTCGACAATTAATACGAGTGTGTGAACAAGAAGATAAGAATAAAAATTTGCAGCTACGTTACGTAATATTTGGCGGAGAAGCATTAGAACCTATTAGCTTGTTACCGTGGTTTCAAAGGTATGGTGAGAAAAACCCACAGTTAATTAATATGTATGGAATTACAGAAACTACAGTTCATGTTACATATTATCCAATTACTCTAGATGATGTGCAGCATGCTTCAAGAAGTAATATTGGAAAGCGGATTCCCGATTTAGAAGTGTATATACTAGACGCTTATCAACAACCTGTTCCTATAGGTGTTGATGGTGAACTTTATATTGGTGGAGCAGGATTGGCACGTGGATATTTAAATAGACCTGAATTAACAGCAGAGCGTTTTATATCTCATCCATTTAGTAGTGATCCGAAAGCAAGATTATACCGGACAGGAGACTTAGCGAGGTATTTGCCAGATGGGAATTTAGATTATCGTGGAAGAATTGATCATCAGGTTAAAATACGTGGTTTCAGAATTGAAATTGGGGAAATTGAGTCTACTTTACATACATATGTATATGTAAAAGAGGCAGTTGTAATTGTAAGAGAAGATCAGCCGGGCGATAAAAGATTAGTAGCATATGTTGTAGGAGATGGAAATGTAGATGGGTGGAGAGAGTATCTTAAAGCGAAACTACCAAGTTATATGGTTCCTTCGGGATTTGTGGCGATGGAAGCTATTCCACTTACAGCTAACGGTAAAGTTGATCGTGAGGCCTTACCTATGCCGGAGGAAAAGCAGATTAATAGTGAATGTGTTGGCCCTCGGAATAGTAACGAACAGATACTGACTACCATTTGGAAGCGAGTATTAGGTGTTAAAAAGGTGGGAATCTATGATAATTTCTTTGAAATTGGTGGCGACTCGATTCTCAGTATTCAAATCATATCTCAAGCAAGTCAAGTGGGGTTAAAACTTACTCCAAAGCAAATGTTTGAATGCCCAACTATCGCTGAGCTGGCACAAGTGGCTATAGAAACGCAGGGAGTACAAGCGGAGCAGGGAATTGTGATAGGTGATGTGCCTCTTACTCCAATTCAGTGCTGGTTCTTCGAGCAAGAACATCCACATACAGAGCATTGGAATCAATCAATGCTTTTAAGAGTAAAAGAAAGATTGGATGTGAAATTACTAGAGGGAGCGATATTAAATTTACTCAAACATCATGATGCTTTACGTTTCCGGTACGAACAGTTACCAAACGGAACGTGGAGGCAGAGAAATGAAGAGACTGATGAGCTGTCAGTACTCCATGTTGTAAAACGGAATCAAGTTAATGAAAAAGAGTGGAATACAATAATACAAGAAGAAATGAACATTAATCAAGCTAGTTTCAATTTAGTTACTGGTCCGTTAATGAGAGTAGTGTACTTTGAAGATAACTTGACTGGAAATGATCGAATATTCTGGGTGATTCATCATTTAGTAGTAGATGGAGTGTCATGGAGGATTCTATTGGAAGATTTACAGGTGGTATATAACCAGATGAAACAAGGTCAAGAAGTTCGCTTACCTGCGAAAAGTACATCTTTTAAAGAGTGGTCTGAACGACTCCAGACATACAGTGATTCGGGTATTTCAAAAGAAGTACAAAATTATTGGAATCAACAAGTAGAAAAAGAAACGATGAAAATTCCAATGGACTATCCAATACAAGAAACGACAGAGGAATCGATTGATCAAGTGACGAGGACTTTAGGAATAGAAGAAACACATGAATTGTTACACGAAGTTCCAGTAACTCATAAGACAAGGATTGATGAGGTACTATTAACGGCATTAGGACAAGCTATCGTCGATTGTACAAATCAGCAAACGGTTTCTATTCATATAGAAGGACACGGAAGAGAAGAGGTAATTGAAGGTATTGATTTATCAAGGACAGTGGGCTGGTTCACGAGTATTTATCCCGTTCACCTCAATTTTCAAGGAACTCAAACACCTATTGAAGGGTTAAAGGCTATCAAGGAACAATTACGTCGAATCCCAAATCGCGGAGTTGACTATGGTATTTTACGTTACTTGAATAAAGGATTACTTCCGTTTTATCAGCAAAAGCCTTCAATAAGTTTTAACTATTTGGGCCAATTTGATCAGGTTTTCTCAAGGGAATCTTTGTTTATGCAAGAGACAGGATTTACATTTTTAGATCATGCTCCAGATTCCAAACCATCTCATCTAATTGATGTTATCGGAATGGTGAAAGATGAAAAGTTACATTTTGTTTGGATGTATAGTAGAGAACAGTTTTCTAAATTAAAAATTCAATTGATAGCAGATGGTATGTTGAGGCATCTTCGTCAACTTATAAATAAACCAACAACAGAGTCTGCTTTTACGGTATCAGATTTTGCTGATGCAGAGGATCTTACGGAAGAAAGCTTGAGCAAAGTATTACTTAAATTAAAAAAGAAGAGGGTGTAAAAATGGGAGACGTTATTGATATATATGGTTTATCACCTTTGCAAAAAGGAATACTGTTTCATACTTTATACGATCAAGATGATGAACATTCATTTTCCTATATTGTACAAGTAGGCTTCTTGCTCGGGGGGCAATTGGATATTGCTACTTTTGAAAAGGCCTGGGAATATGTTCTTCATCGACATGAGGTTTTACGTTCAGTATTTGTGTGGGAGGAAGTAGAAAAACCACTACAAGCGGTTTACCAACGTTTTCCTTTTACTATTCATCAAGAGGATTGGAGCACCTATCCACATGATGAAAGGGCGAAGAAATTACAACAGTTTTTGAATGTAGATCGTAGAAAAGGATTTTTATTGGATGAAGCACCATTGATGAGAGTCACTGCGATTAAAGAGGCAAAAGAGGAAACGAGAATTATTTGGACACATCATCATATTTTGCTAGATGGATGGAGTGTGTCATTGGTCTTTAGTGAAGTGATGGAAGTTTATCTCAAGATGATAAAGGGAGAATTGTTGAATCTTCCTAAACCTCTTCCTTATAAAAAATATATTCAATGGATAAATAAACAAGATCAAAGTCAAGCAGAGGAATTTTGGAAAGAAGAATTAAAAGGGTTCTATGCACCTACTCCATTAGCAATGGAAAGAAAGGAACAAGGACAAGAGAAGGGTTATGGAGAATGTGCTTATCAAGTATCTGAGGAACTTACTGAGAGTTTACAAGAGTGGGTACGAAATAGTCGATTAACGTTGAATACGTTAGTACAAGGTGCATGGGCTTATTTGATGAGTAGGTATAGCGGTGACAGTGACGTCGTATTTGGCGTAACTAGCGCTGGACGTCCTACTGATTTAATGGGAGCAGAGAATATGGTGGGGCTATTTATTAACACATTACCTACCAGAATTCGATTAACGGATAATACATCAGTAGTAGATTGGCTTCGTAAAATACAAATGAAAGAAATGGAACGAAGACAGTATGAGTATAATTCGTTGATAGATATTCAAGGCTGGAGTGAGGTTCCGCGAAATAGCTCCTTATTTCACACCTTGTATGTGTTTGAAAATTATCCAATTCAAGGTGAGAGAAATGATGATTTAAGATTACTAGATGTTACAAGCACGGAACAAACAAATTATCCTTTAACACTCATTGTAATGCCCGGTAAGAAAATTACTTTAAAGTTGATGTATGATCGAAGCTATTTTAATGAAGAAACAATAAATCTGATTCAGAATCACTTATTGCAAATATTAATTCAGATGACGAAGAGCCTAGATTCAAAACTATTTGAAATTACTCATTTAACAGAAGAAGAACAGATACAGTTACTAGAGGAATGGAATCATACTCAAGTTAATTATTCGGCTGAAGGCATGATTCATACGATGTTTGAGGAGCAAGTTAAAAAAACACCGGAAGCAATCGCGGCTAGTTACGAAAATGAACAAATTACCTATAAAGAGTTGGAGAAGCGTGCAAATCAGCTAGCTCATTATTTACAAAAGCATGGTGTAGGCCCAGAGTCTCTAGTTGGAGTATATATGGAACGTTCATTACAAATGATGATAGCGTTATTAGGTATTCTAAAATCAGGAGCAGCGTATGTTCCACTTGACCCTACTTATCCAGAGAGTCGGCTTCGATATATATTAGAGGATGCTGGAATCGAAGTACTAGTGACGGAAGAGAATTCTAAAAATTTGTTTGTATCTGAAAATATAGAAACGATTTGTATGAATAAAGATTACACTGCAATTGAAAAAGAAGAATCAACCCCATGTATAAGTGGTGTAACAGGAGAAAATTTAGCGTATGTTATGTATACTTCAGGATCTACAGGGAATCCAAAGGGAGTAATGATTGAGCATCATTCAGTAATTAATTATCTAGAATGGATGCAACATAAATATCCGCTTTCTGAAAAGGATGTGGTCTTGCAGAAAACGCCATTCTCATTTGATGTCTCTGTTTGGGAATTGTTTTGGGGCATTCACGTTGGTGCCAGTGTATCTTTCTTACCTCCAGGTGGAGAAAAAGATCCTTCTATTATAGCTGAAGTGATTAAACAACATCAGGTTACTATAGTTCAATTTGTACCTTCAATGTTATCTGTTTTCTTAGATCACTTCAATCGTATTGAATTGAACATGAATTGTTCGTCCGTACGCCATGTATTTTCTGGTGGAGAAGAACTAAGTTCAGGGTTAGTTAGACGATTTCAACAGAAATGGAATTATAGTGGACAAGTGAAATTAACCAACTTTTATGGACCAACTGAAGCCACTATTTATGTGAATGCATTTGATATTCAGCCTAATCAAGAATTTGTTTCTATTGGGCAGCCAATACAGAACACGCAATTATATGTATTAGACCAAAATCAACGCTTGCAATCAATAGGAATTGAGGGTGAGTTATATATTGGTGGTGCTGGTTTAGCACGTGGATACTTAAATCGTCCGAATCTTACTGCTGAAAAATTCGTTTCGCATCCATTCCAATTGGGGGAACGACTATATCGAACAGGAGATTCAGTAAGATATCTAACTGATGGAAATATAGAATTTATAGGTAGAATGGACCATCAAGTCAAAATGCGTGGTTTTAGGATTGAATTAGGAGAAATTGAAGCCACTTTAGAAAAATGTTCGTTTATTAAAGAGGCTGTCGTATTAGTTAGAGAAGATCGTCCAGGTGATCAACGATTGGTTGCATATGTAATAAGCGATGAAAATACCGAGGAGTGGAGAGAGTATTTACAAAAACAATTACCGAATCATATGATTCCAGCGCACTTTGTAGAGTTAGAACACTTCCCGCTTACTCCGAATGGGAAAATTGACCGAAAGGCCTTGCCAATACCTGATGAGCAAGCTATTGGAGATTTAAATGTTCTACCTCGGACGCCATCGGAAGAGCTTATTGCCTCGGTTTGGGGTCAAGTGTTAGGGATAGAAAATATTAGTATTCAGGATTCCTTCTTTGAACGTGGTGGGCACTCACTACTTGCTACTCAAATCGTCTCTCGGTTACAAGAACTGTTCCAAATTAAAATTCCATTACGTGAACTTTTCAAGCACGATACAGTGGAAGCATTGGCGAAACGAGTGGATCAGTTACGAAAAGAAGATAAAGAACGAGAGGTTGCTCCTCTTGTACCTATGAAACGAGAAGAAGTTATCCCACTTTCCTATGCGCAGAAACGTCTATGGTTTATTGATCAATTAATGCCAAATAGTGCTATGTACAATATTCATGCAGCGTGTCGCTTAACAGGTAAATGGTCAATTGAAGCATTGGAGGTCGGATGGAATCAATTGTTGGAGCGTCATGAATCATTAAGGACGACAATTCTAGAACAAGAGGGTGAACCTTTTCAACAGGTTCAATCTCATGTGTTCAGACATATTCCTCAAACGAATCTAACAGATCTTTCTTTGGAAGATAGGGAAAGAGAAATGAAACGCCTTATTCAAAACGAGGCGGAGGAACCATTTCATTTGGGACAAGGTCCTCTGATTCGAACACGAATATTGAAAGTGGACAGGGAAGAATGGGTTCTCATTTGTACGATGCATCATATTATTTCAGATGGATGGTCAATGGGAATCTTACTTGAAGAATGGATGGCTTTTTATGAAGGAGCACTAACCGGAAAACCAGTGGAATTGAAGGAGTTATCTATCCAATATGCAGATTTTGTCATGTGGCAGAAGGAATGGCAAAAAGAGGAGAATTTGAATCAGCACCTTCAATATTGGAAGGAAGAATTATCTGGGGAACTACCGGTTTTACAATTACCGATGGATCGTCCTCGACCTGCAGTTCAAACCCATCGTGGTGCAAGTCAGTCCTTAATAGTGGCGAATTCCCTACAGGAAAAGCTCAAAGATTTAAGTCTGCAAGAAGGATGCACTTTATTTATGACATTGATGGCAGCGTATCAAAGCTTCCTTTCTCGTTATACAGGACAGGACGACATTATAGTTGGAAGCCCAATCGCTAATCGAAATGTGAAAGAGATTGAGGGATTAATAGGATTCTTTGCAAACACGTTGGTTTATCGAGCTGATTTTAGTGAAAATCCGACGTTCCAAGAACTTTTGTCGCAGGTAAGAAAAAAAGCGCTAAAAGCATACGAGTATCAGGACATCCCATTTGAGAAAGTGGTAGAATCCGTAAAACCTGAACGGAATACAAGTCATTCACCAATATTCCAAACTATGTTTACTTTACAGAATACGAAACAAGAGTTTCTTCAGCTATCTGAAAGACAAATGGAACTCATGGAAAGCCATGCTTCTGTTGCCAAATTTGATTTGAGTTTATTTGCTTCTGAGACGGAAGAAGGATTATCACTAACCTTTGAATATAATACTGATTTGTTTAATGATACAACCATTGAACGTATGGCAAGTCATTTTAAACATTGGTTAAATCAAATTGTCTCTCATCCAAAATGTGTACTATCAGAACTGAATATGTTATCGAAAGTAGAATATAAGCAACTACTAGAGGAATGGAATAAATCGCGTGTTATAGATATGGAAGAAAGTACGATTCATACAATGTTTGAAGAACAGGTGAAAAAAACACCAGAAGCAATTGCAGTAGTGTGGGAAGATGAAGAACTAACATATCGAGAGTTGGACGAACGCTCGAATCAGTTGGCACATTATTTACAAAAAAATGGTGTAACATGCGAATCATTAGTTGGGGTTTGCGTTACACGTTCATCCGAGATGATTGTCGGTCTTTTAGGAATTATAAAGGCGGGAGGAGCATATGTCCCAATTGATCCAGTGTATCCGGAAAGTCGACTGCAGTACATTTTAGAAGATGCTCAAATAAAGGTACTGGTGACGCAGGAAAAGTTACAACAAAAAATGGTTATACCTAAATTCGTCAACGTGATTTGTATTGATCGTAATCGAGCAGAAATAGAACAAGAAGTAACTACGGTATGTACGAGTGAAGTGACGGCCGATAACTTAGCCTATATTATCTATACTTCAGGTTCCACTGGAAATCCAAAGGGAGTAATGATTGAGCACAGGAATACAGTAACAATGATTCATTGGGCGCATCACACGTATTCCCGAAAGGAATTAGCGGGAGTGTTAGCTTCAACTTCGCTATCTTTTGATTTATCCGTTTTTGAAGTATTTGTTCCCTTAACGATGGGTGGTAAGGTGATTGTCACTGAAAATGCTCTACATCTAGAGAAGTTGTCTTCCAAAGGTGTGACTTTGGTTAATACTGTGCCATCGGCAGCAAAGGAACTGGTTCGAGCAAAAACAATACCTTTTTCGGTAAAGGTGATGAATTTGGCTGGAGAACCATTGCCATATTCGCTTGTTCAAGATTTATACGAGAGAAATACGATTGAAAAGGTGTACAACCTATATGGACCGTCCGAAGATACTACGTATTCCACGTATATGGAATTAGAAAAGGGTGTCATGCATAGGGTCCCACCGATTGGTAAACCAATATTCAATACAGAAGTATATGTACTAAGTGCTGAACAAAAAATGGTTCCAATTGGTGTAGTTGGTGAGTTGTACATTGGTGGATCAGGATTAGCACGTGGATATTTAAAGCGCCCTGACTTAACGAAAAATCGTTTTATACCGCATCCGTTTAAAGAAGGAGAGCGAATATACCGGACTGGAGATTTAGTAAGGTATTTGCCGGATGGAAATTTGGAGTATGTTGGGCGAATCGATCATCAGGTGAAAATTCGTGGGTTCCGGATTGAACTAGGAGAAATTGAAGCGATATTACAAAGGCATACACTAGTTAACGAAGCTATTGTGATGGTGCGGGAAGATTATCCTGGCGACCCACGTTTGATTGCCTATGTTGTAGGAGACGGAGATGCTCAAAAGTGGCGTGATTATCTCAAGGATCAACTACCAAATTATATGATCCCAGCCTATTTTGTTGGATTAAATGCATTTCCACTCACTCCTAATGGGAAAATTGATAGGAAGGCTTTACCAGCACCAGAGAAACAGGAGATAGCAAGTGGTTATATTGCTCCTCGTACGTCTACGGAAAAAACAATCGTTTCGATATGGCATGAAGTTTTAGGTATGGAAAACATCGGAATTCAGGATTCGTTTTTTGAAATTGGTGGCCATTCATTACTTGCTACGCAAGCTGTTCCTAATCTTAAAGAGGCTTTTGGAATCGACATACCATTGCATGATTTATTTATGTTTCATACGGTGGAGCAATTGGCAGAACAGATTGATCAATTGCTCGATAACAAAAATCAAGAAATGCAGAATGGTAGTAAGGAGAATGTAAGTCTTCAAGACTATATTCAAAAAGAAGCAGAAGTGAGTAATGATGAAGAATTACTGGAACTACTTAAGCAATTAGAAGAGCTATCAGAGGAAGAAGCACAAGGGATATTCGAGAGTAATTTGATTGAGGAAGGGGTAAAAAAATGAGAAGTGATTTACTTGCAAAGCTGAGTTCACTTTCTCCTGAGAAGAGAGCATGGCTTCAGAAGCAAATGCAAAAAAAGGAGAATAAAGAAGCACTCCCGTTGTCTTATGCACAACAACGTTTGTGGTTTATGGACAGATTTAATCCAAATAGTTCTTTATATAATATTCCAACGGTATGGCATCTAAAAGGAAATTGGATACCTGAAGCATTAGAAAAGGGATTCAATCGACTCATTGAACGCCATGAATCATTACGAACTGTTTTTAAAGAAGTAGGAGAACAACCTGTGCAACAAATTGTCGAATTCCTTCCTAGAGCATTACCTGTAAGAGATTACTCTCAACTTCCTCTAGAAGTAAAAGAAAAAGAGGTAGATAGTTTAATTGCGAGAGAAGCGCAAGAACCATTTAATTTAATGAATGGTCCTTTAGTTCGTAATCAGCTTGTTCAATTAGAGAAGGATGAATGGTTATTACTGTGTACGATGCATCATATTATTTCTGATGCTTGGTCCATTGGTATATTCATGAATGAATTACTTGCTTTCTATGAAGAAGAAACGGGCGGAAATCCTGCTAAATTAAGTTCATTATCCATTCAATATGCAGACTTTGCGAAGTGGCAAAAGGAGTGGTTGCAAGGTGATGTGCTAAATCGTCAGCTTACGTATTGGCAAGAAGAATTATCTGGTGAGCTTCCTATCTTACAACTGCCAGTGGATCGACCTCGACCGGTTAAGCAGACTTACTCTGGGGCTACGCATCACGTAATTTTTCCTTATAAATTGCTTAGTCAATTGAAGGATATAAGTCGACAAGAAGGATCTACTTTATTTATGACTTTAATGGCCGCATACCAGAGCTTTCTTGCTCGTTATACGGGACAAAAAGATATTCTAGTTGGTAGTCCGATTGCAAATCGGAACCATAAGGGAGTAGAAGGATTAATTGGTTTCTTTGTTAATACGTTGGTTTACCGATCAGATTTGAGTGGCATCCCTACTTTTCGAGAGATTTTGAACCAAACAAAGAAAAAGGCGTTAAAAGCTTACGAATATCAAGATATACCATTTGAAAAAGTGGTAGAAGCTGTGCAACCTGAACGAAGCACGAGTCATTCCCCTATATTTCAGACCATGTTTACGCTACAAAATATAAAACAAGAACGACTAGATTTGCCTGATAGAAGTATTGAAATGGTAGAAAGTAATATGTCTATTGCTAAATTTGATTTGAGCTTAACTGCCTATGAAGTGGAAGAAGGTCTATTCGTCTCATTTGAATACAACACGGATTTATTTGATAGTAGTACCATTGCACGTATGGCAGGACATTTTGAGAACTGGCTAAATGAAATCACGTATCATCCAGATGAATCATATACAAAGCTGTCAATGTTATCGGATACTGAGCAAAAACAACTCCTAGAAGAATGGAATGATACGGACGTAGTTTATGGTCATGATTGTATGATTCATGAGCTATTTGAGCAGCAAGTTGCACGGACACCTAATGCAGTGGCGGTAGTTTATGAGGGTGGAAAGCTAACGTATCAAGAACTGAATGAAAAATCGAATCAATTGGCACATTTTCTACAAAAACGAGGTATCGGACCTGAATCATTAGTCGGTATATGTATTGAACGTTCTCCTGATATGATTATTGGTCTCTTTGGGATTTTGAAAGCAGGTGGGGCTTATGTCCCACTGGACCCAAGTTATCCCGAAAACCGCCTGAGATACATTTTGGAGAATTCACAAATTCAAGTGCTGTTAACAAAAGAGGCACTACAGGACTGGTTACCTAAAGATATTCGAGCAATTTGTTTAGACCGGGATCAAGTAATGATTTCTAAAGAGAGTAATTTAGCTCCGGTGAGTGGAGTAACAGCAAATAACTTAGCCTATATCATATACACTTCGGGTTCGACGGGAAATCCAAAGGGGGTAATGATTGAACATCATTCCGTTATCAACCGTCTACAGTGGATGCAGAAAAAATACCCATTGTCCGAGGAGGATACAATCCTACAAAAGACACCGTTTTCATTTGATGTTTCTGTCTGGGAATTATTTTGGTGGTCATTTGTAGGAGCACGTGTTTGTTTACTTCCACCAGGAGGAGAGAAAGATCCTGCGGTGATTGAGGAGTATATTGAACGATATCGTGTGTCCACCATGCACTTTGTTCCGTCGATGTTATCTACTTTTTTAGATTATATGGAACTATATAATTCGAAAAGGGATGTATCGTCTTTAATTCAAGTTTTTACTAGTGGAGAAGCGTTAAACACTGAGCAGGTTCGCCGGTTTAAGGGGATCTTTTACAATGTTCAGCAAACAAAGTTAATTAACTTGTATGGTCCTACTGAAGCGACTGTGGATGTGACTTATTACGATTGTGATTTAGAAAAAGAGGCAATGCTTATTCCGATTGGTCGTCCGATTGATAATACAGAGTTGTATGTGTTAGATCAATATCAACAAGTGGTCCCGATTGGTGTGGCAGGGGAACTTTACCTTGGAGGAGTAGGATTGGCACGTGGCTATTTCAATCGACCGGATTTAACTACTGAACGTTTTATTCCGCATCCTTTTAAGGACGGGGAACGATTATATCGAACGGGTGACTTAGTGAGATATATGAATGATCGTAACTTAGAATATATTGGAAGAATAGATAACCAAGTTAAAATTAGAGGATTCCGAATTGAATTGGGAGAAATTGAAGCAGCTTTACATGATCACTCATCTGTAAAAGAGGCAGTCGTGTTGGTGAAGGAAGATCGACCAGGAGATAAGCAGTTAGTAGCTTATGTAGTGGGTGAAGGGGATACTGGAGAGTGGCGTGAATATCTCAAGAAGCAATTACCGCATTATATGGTTCCGGCATACTTTTTCCAAATTGAAGGTATGCCACTCACTCCAAATGGTAAAGTGAATCGGAAAGCATTATTGGAATTAGAAGAACAGTTCATAAGTGAAGATATTACTTCATCACGAACACCAGTGGAGGAGCTCATTGTTTCCGTTTGGAGCCAAGTGTTAGGAATAAAAAATATTAGTGTGCAGGATTCCTTTTTTGAAATCGGTGGTCATTCACTACTAGCTACTCAAGTAGTGTCACGTTTACAGGAAATTTTTCAAATCGAATTACCAGTACGTGAACTATTTGAATATACAACGGTGGAGTCACTGGCAAAGCGATTAGAACAGTTACGTAAAGGAGATAAAAAACGAGAGATTCCGCCACTAATACCGATGGAGCGAGGAGAAGCTATTCCACTATCTTATGCCCAACAACGTTTATGGTTTATTGATCAATTTACACCTAATAGTGCCCTTTACAATATGCCAATGGTATGCCGTCTTACAGGGAATTGGCTACTTGAAGCATTGGAAACGGGATGGAATCAACTAATAGAACGTCATGAATCACTGCGGACGGTCTTTCAAGAAGTGAACGGTCAACCCGTACAGCAAATTAAACCGTATGCTTTTCAATCAATTCCGAAAACGGATTTAACTATGCTTTCTTCTGAAGACCGAGAAGAAGAGGTTAAACGTTTCATTCAACAAGAAACAGAAGTGCCATTTGATTTAACAGAGGGTCCATTAATCAGGACGAGTATTTTGCACGTGGGAGAGGAAGAATGGATACTCCTTTGTACTTTACATCATATCATTTCAGATGGATGGTCAATGGGAATCCTACTTGAAGAATGGATGGCATTTTATGAGAAAGCAACGGATGGAAAGGTGGCGGAACTTGAACCATTACCGGTTCAATATGCCGACTTTGCTCAGTGGCAAAAAGGATGGCTGAAGGAGGAAGTGCTTGATCAACAACTTCAATATTGGAGGGAAGAATTGTCTGGGGAGCTTCCTGTACTCCAACTTCCTATGGATCGCCCGCGTCCTGCAATACAAACTCATCACGGGTCGACATACACTCTAGTTTTGCCAAGCACGCTACATGATAAATTGAATGAACTTAGCCGAAAAGAAGGGGCTACACTCTTCATGACGCTGTTGGCTGCGCATCAAAGTTTTCTATCTCGTTATACGGGACAAGAAGATATTTTGGTCGGAAGCCCAATTGCGAATCGGAATTATAGAGAAATTGAAGGACTAATTGGTTTCTTCGTTAACACGCTGGTTTATCGAACTAATTTGAGTGGTGGACCGACATTTCAAGATGTACTGTATCAGGTTCGTCAAAAGGCATTGAAGGCGTATGAATATCAAGATATCCCATTTGAAAAAATTGTAGAAGTTGTGCAACCGGAGCGAAGTACAAGTCATTCGCCAATCTTCCAGACTATGTTCATCTTGCAAAATATGAAACAAGAGTTTCCGGTGTTATCTAGTAGAAGTATTGAAATGATAGAAAGCCATAGTCCAATTGCAAAGTTTGATTTAAGTGTGATGGCAGTTGAGACAGAAGAGGGATTACTTTTTACTTTTGAATACAATAAGGATTTATTCAATGCTACTACTATTGAACGGATGGCAGGACACTTTGAGAAATGGCTATATGAAGTTTCTCATCGCCCACAAAATCCGTTGCATGACCTGAGCATGCTATCGGAACCCGAGCGTAATTTGTTATTAGAAACATGGAATGACACTGTAATGGAAATGTCCCATCAGGGTCTTATTTGCGACAGATTTGAGGAGCAAGTAGTAATGCGTCCTGATGCGATTGCGATAGTTGATCAAACAAAACAGTGGACTTATGGTGAACTGGATATACAAGCAAATCAGTTGGCAAATGTTTTACAGCGAAAGGGAGTAGCCCCAGAGTCAGTGGTGGGAGTTTATCTTCCGAGGTCAGCAGAGCTAATGGCAAGTTTACTAGGCATTTTAAAAGCTGGTGGAGCTTATGTTGTTTTAGACCCGTTGTATCCAAAATCAAGGTTAGAATACATGATTGAAGATGCAGGAATTCAATTTGTAGTGACGGCGGAAGGACAAGAAGGACATTTCGCACACGTCGAAATGGTGAGGTTAGAAGAATTAACGGTGGAAAGCGTAATTGCACCTACACGTCAAATAAATCCAGAGAACTTAGCCTATATTGTCTATACCTCTGGTTCTACAGGAAAACCGAAGGGTGTTATGGTTGAATATCGCTCATTAATGAATATGGTTTCTTGGCATCAAGAAGTTTATCGTATTTCAGCAGAGGATCGTGCGACTCAGATTGCAGGGGTTGCTTTTGATTCGGCTGTCCAGGAGATTTGGCCGTATCTAACTGCTGGTGCAGCACTCTACTTGTCAACAGAGGAACTGAGAATTAATCCAGAAGCACTAAGGGACTGGCTCATTGATTCACGAATAACAGCTAGTTTTGCACCTACGCCTATTCTGGAAAGACTCTTGAAATTATCTTGGCCAGATAAAACGGATCTTCGTTTTATCATTACTGGTGGGGATCAATTAACACAGTATCCATCTAACGATATTCCTTTTGCGGTAATTAATCAGTATGGTCCATCGGAAAATACCGTTGTTACCACAGATTGTTATGTACCTGTAGGAGTGACAACAGGTACGCCATCGATTGGTCGACCGATTGCGAATACAGAAGTTTATGTGTTAGATTCTCATCTTCAGCTAGTACCAATTGGTGTAATTGGAGATCTCTATATTGGAGGGAAGAGTCTTGCACGTGGATATGCTAATCGTCCGGATCTTACAAAGGAAAAATTTATTCCACATCCTTTCAAGTCAGGAGAACGTCTCTATTATACAGGAGACAAAGCAAGTTATCTTTCTGATGGTAATCTCCAGTTCCATGGACGTATAGATGACCAAGTGAAAATTCGTGGTTTCCGGATTGAATTGGGAGAAATAGAAGCTGTTTTGCAGGCGCATTCTTCTGTGAAAGAAGCTGTTGTATTGGTGCGAGAGGATAATCAAGGTGATAAGAGATTAGTAGCTTATGTAGTTGGTGAAGGAAGTGTCCATGAATGGCGAGAACATCTACAAACACATTTACCTAATTACATGGTTCCAACAAACTTTATTGAGATGGAATTTTTACCACTTACACCGAATGGAAAACTTGATTTGAAGGCATTGCCTATACTTAGTGAACAATCCGCTGAAAATACTGTATACCCAAGAACTCCGCTGGAAGAACTTATTGCTTCAGTGTGGAGTCAAGTGCTAGGAATAAGAGACATTGATGTTCAGGATTCTTTCTTTGAGCTCGGTGGTCACTCTCTACTTGCTACACAAGTGGTCTCACGCTTACAGGAGGTCTTTCAAATCAAATTGCCAGTACGTGAACTGTTCGAATATTCAACGGTCGAGGCATTATCGAAACGAATAGATCAGTTACGTAAGGGGAGCGAAAAACGAGAAATTCCACCATTGATGCCGATAGAACGAGGGGGAAATATTCCACTGTCTTATGCCCAACAGCGCTTATGGTTTATTGATCAATTTGCACCTAATAGTGCACTTTATAATATGCCAATGGCATGCCGTCTTACAGGGAATTGGTTACCTGAGGCATTGGAGTTGGGATGGAATCAGTTGATAGAGCGTCATGAATCTTTGCGGACTGTATTTTATGAAGAGGATGGCCATCCCATCCAGCAGATTCAACTGTACGTTTTCCGTCCGCTTCTGCAAATGGACTTAACTAAGCTTTCATTAGAGGAGCGAGAAAGAAAGTTGGAGCAATGGATTCAAACTGAAGTCGAATCTCCATTTGATTTAGAACAAGGGCCATTGTTCCGTGGGAAACTCATAAGAATTTCAGAAGAAGAATGGATTCTTCTGTGTAATATGCATCATATTATCTCAGATGGATGGTCGATGGAAATCTTACTTCAAGAATGGATGGCATTTTATGAGAATGCGATTGGTGAAAAACAAGCAGAGCTGGAACCACTACCAGTTCAATATGCCGATTTTGCTCAGTGGCAAAGAGAATGGTTGAAAGATGAATTACTATATCAACAACTTGCGTATTGGAAGGAAGAATTATCCGGTGAGTTACCAGTCTTAATGTTGCCAATGGATCGTCCGCGTCCGCCAGTGCAAACCCACCATGGATTAACTCATAATGTTTTGTTATCGCGCTCATTACTGGATAAATTAAACGAACTAAGTCGTCAAGAAGGGGCCACACTTTTCATGACCTTATTGGCAGCGTATCAAAGTTTCCTTGCTCGTTATACGGGACAAACGGATATTATTGTTGGTAGCCCAATTGCAAATCGAAATTATCGAGAAATTGAAGGACTGATTGGTTTCTTTGTCAATACATTGGTTTATCGAGCTGATTTAAGTAATGCACCGGCATTTCAAGAGTTGTTGTCTCAAGTACGGATAAAAGCATTGAAGGCGTATGAGTATCAAGATGTTCCGTTTGAGAAAATTGTAGAGGTTATCCAACCTGAACGAAATACAAGCCATTCTCCGATTTTCCAAACCATGTTTACTTTGCAAAATACGGGACAGAAGCTACCAGAACTACATGGAAGAAATATAGAAGTAATGGAAAGTAATGCCCCTATCGCTAAGTTTGATTTAAGTTTAACTGCTGCAGAAGTGGAAGAGGGTTTATTACTTACTTTTGTTTATAGAACTGATTTATTTGACAGCTTAACTATTGAATCCATGGCTGAACATTTTGGGAACTGGTTGAATGTAATCGTGGAGAATCCTGATAAATCATTAGCTAAGTTGCCTATATTATCAGGATTACAGCAAAAACAGTTGGAAGAGTGGAATAATGATGCTGTAGCATATCTACAGGAAAGTACGATTCATCAGCTGTTTGAAGAGCAAGTAAATCGTACACCTGATGCGGTAGCAGTGGTAGATGAAAAACAGCAGTTAACGTATCGAGAGCTGAATGAAAAAGCTAATCAATTGGCCCACTATCTTCAGCAATGCGGAATTGGGAATGAATCATTGGTTGGACTTTGCTTTGAGCGTTCAGTTGAGATGGTTGTTAGTATTATGGGGATTTGGAAGGCTGGAGCAGCCTATGTTCCATTAGACCCATCATATCCAGAAAGTCGCCTACGATATATTTTGGAGGACACTGGAATTCAAGTATTAGTTACGAACGAGTCATTGGAAGACTGGATACCTAAAGAAATGAAGATAGTTTGTCTAGATAGGGATCAAGCAATGATTTCACAAGAAAGCATTCTTTCACCAAAATGTGAAGTAACAGGAGAAACCTTAGCGTATGTTATCTATACTTCAGGATCAACGGGGAATCCAAAGGGTGTCTTGATACAGCATCATTCTGTACTAAACTTGTCACATGGTTTACAAAAAGAGGTTTTCGAACATGAGATACCATCTAACATGCATGTCGGTTTAAATGCGTCAATTGCCTTTGATGCATCTATCCAGCAATTACAAATGCTGCTTTATGGTTCAAGTTTGTATATTATTCCAAATGAAGTACGAAGTGATCCGGAGCAGTTTGTAGCTTATATTAGGGAGAACAAGTTAGAAATCTTTGATATAACACCTTCATTGCTTCAATTACTTATAGATGTCGGATTGTTAGAAACGTGCGATGGCATTCATGTTCCAAGTAAGGTACTGGTTGGTGGTGAAGCAATTATGCCGTCATTATGGGAACAGCTAGTAGAGACTGATAAAATACAGTTTTATAATGTATATGGTCCTACAGAATGTACGGTTGATGCAACATGCGATCATATCAAAAAAGATAGTAAGAGAGTAACAATTGGGCGTCCATTGCCTAACGTCCAAACTTATGTATTAGATAGAAATAGGTTACCAGTTCCAGTTGGTGTGATGGGGGAACTTTATATCGGAGGAGCAGGTCTAGCAAGGGGGTACTTGAATCGTCCAGAGTTAACATCCGAACGATTTATTTCTCATCCATTCAAAGAAGGCGAGAGGTTATATAGAACAGGCGATCTTGTGAGATATCTTCCAGATGGTAATATAGACTACTTAGGAAGAATGGATAATCAAGTGAAGATTAGAGGATTTCGAATCGAACTTGGGGAGATTGAGTCGACTTTACAAGAGCATGACTTGGTAAAAGAGGTAGTTGTAATAGTTAGGGAAAATCAGTCGGGAGATAAGAGATTAGTAGCTTATGTAGTGGGCGAAGGTAGTTTAGAAGAATGGCGAGAGTATCTTAAAACAAAACTGCCAATCCATATGATACCTTCCTACTTTGTCGAAATGAAAGAATTACCGCTAACCATAAATGGAAAGGTTGATCGGAAATCGTTACCTATACCAGATTATCAAGGAACACAAGAAGGCTACGCGGCCCCAAGAAATGAACGTGAACATAAGCTTTCTATCATTTGGGAACGTGTGCTAGGTTCAAAACGTATTGGTATTTATGATAACTTTTTTGAAATTGGTGGAGATTCAATTCTTAGCATTCAGATTGTCTCTCGTGCAAAGCAAGCTGGTTTACAGTTGACACCAAAACAACTATTTGAACACCAAACGATTGCTGAGTTGGCGCAAGTAGTCAAAGAAGAACAAGGTGTACAAGCTGAACAAGGAATTATAACTGGAGAGACGATACTTACACCTATTCAGCAAAGGTTTTTTGCACAAAATCATCCTAATCCACATCATTGGAATCAATCCATGTTCTTTAGAACGAAAGAAAAATTGGACATAGGATCACTGGAAAAGGCAGCGCGTAGCCTTCTACTTCATCATGATGCCCTGCGTTTAAGATATGAACGTTTACCTAATGGGACTTGGGAACAGTGGAATGAAGGAATTAAAGAACAATTGATGCTGACTGTCATTTCATTAGACGAAGTGCCGGAAGCGGATTGGCATGAAGTTATTCAAAAAGAGATTAATGTTGCACAAGAAAGATTGAATTTACATGATGGTCCTTTAATGAGAATGGTGTATTTTGATGAAGATGAGAAGACTGGCCGATTATTTTGGACAATTCATCACTTAGCCGTGGATGGTGTTTCTTGGCGAATTTTATTGGAAGATTTGCAAACAGCGTATACGCAAGCAGTCCAAGGACAAAAAATTCAATTACCTATGAAGAGTACATCTTTTAAAGAATGGTCGGAGAAATTACAACATTACGCTGAAACTGGAATATCAAAAGAAGTGCTACATTACTGGGAGCAGCAGGCTGAACAAGACGTAGTTATACTGCCAGTAGATGGTACTATAAGTAATCCAGTAAGCGCAGTAACTGAGGAAATTACTGTGGTGTTAAACGAGAATGAGACCCGTATGTTATTGCAAGAGACTTTAAGCACTCACCGTGTCCAAATCAATGAAGTATTATTAGCAGCATTGGTACAAGCTACAGCAGCATGTACGGGGCGGCCGATATTAAGCGTAGATTTAGAGGGACATGGTCGAGAAGAGATTATTGAAGATGTTGATTTATCGAGAACCGTGGGATGGTTTACAAGTATTTACCCAGTTCATTTAAATATTACTAATGCTAATACGCCAATTGCAGCATTAAAAGCAGTTAAAGAACAAGTTCGCAAAATTCCTAATAAGGGTGTTGATTATGGGGTGTTGCGTTACATGAACGCAACAATGTGTGAGCAATTAAGCTTCCAATATACACCGTCTATTAGTTTTAACTATCTTGGACAATTTGACCAATTGTTTTCTAGCGATGCAATGTTTATTCCAGAGAACGAATTTAAGCGTTTAGATCATGCTGCCGGTTCCAAGCGATCGCATGTAATTGATGTAATTGGGGTTGTAACGGATGGAAAACTTCAATTCACTTGGGTATACAATGTTGGACAATTTGCCAAATCAACGATTCAAAGTATTGCACAGAATATGCTATATCAACTGAGTACATTGATCCAATTTTCAGATAGAGAATCTGCACTGACCATTTCGGATTTTGCAATGGCTAATCTTAGCCAAGAAGGTTTGACAAATGTACTAAACAAAATGCATCGCGGAAAGAACAATCAGATTACTGATTTATATCCACTATCACCTTTGCAAGAAGGTATGATTTTCCACACATTGCATGACCAAGGGGATGAACATGTTGCACCGTATATAGTGCAATTGAGTTTTATGATTCGAGGGAAAATGAATATTCCTACATTTGAGCAGGCGTGGAAATCTGTAATTCAGCGGCATGAAATTTTTCGTACAGCATTTGTATGGGACGAAATTGAAGAACCTGTACAAGTGGTGTATGAAAATATCCCATTTAAAGTGAACAAAGAAGACTGGCGTACAATGACGAGTGAAGAGATAGAGGAAAAAAGAAAAGTCTTTTTGGAATTAGATCGAAAACAAGCCTTCCAATTTGATGAAGCACCATTGATGCGGGTAACAGTCATTCAAGAAGGTGAGGAAGAATATCGGATTGTTTGGACCCATCACCATATTTTACTGGATGGATGGAGTTTACCATTAGTATTTAATGAATTACTTACAGTCTATCAAAAGAGAATGAATGGAGAAGCTGTGAAGTTACCTAAGTCCTCACCATATAAGAAATATATCCAATGGCTCAGAGAACAAGATAAGGAGCAGGCGGAACAATTCTGGAGAGAGAAGCTAAAAGGTTTTACTGCACCAACTTTACTGGGCTTAGAAAGTAAAGAGGAAGAAAAAGGTTACACAGAGAAGGTTACGTATTTATCAGAAGAGCAGACTCAAGCGTTACAAGGATGGGCGAAACGCAATAAACTTACTTTGAGTACAGTAATTCAAGGTGCATGGGCATATCTCATGAGCCGATATAGTGGAGAAAATGACATTGTTTTTGGTGTAACAAGCTCAGGGCGTTCTACGGAGATTATTGATGTTGAAAACATCGTAGGTCCTTTCATTACAACGTCACCGACGCGAATTCAATTGATGGATGATATAAAATTAATAGATTGGTTGCAGAAGATACAAGAGGAAGAGATAGAAAGAAGACAATATGAGTATGCTTCTTTGACAGAGATTCAGGCGTGGAGTGAAGTTCCTAGAGGAATACCGCTGTTCAATAGTTTATATGTGTTTGAAAATTATCCAGTGAAAGAGGAGTCTTCAGAAAATCTGGAAATTGGTGAATTGGAAGGGGTAGAACAAACCCACTACCCATTAGGGTTAGCTGTAGTTCCAGGAATCCAGTTATCGTTAAAGTTAATGTATGACCGTAGTAAGTTTAATAGAGTAACCATTGAACGAATGCTGGGTCATTTACACAAAGTGTTAATGCAAATGCTCAAAAACATTGATCAAAATCTATCGGAGCTAGTATATATTACGGAAGCTGAACAAAGAAAGCTATTGGAAGAATGGAATAATAATACTATATCCTATCCACGTGAGAATGCAATCCATCAACTATTCGAAGAGCAAGTAAATCGTACGCCTGACGCGTTGGCAGTGGTAGATGAAAAACAGCAACTAACATATCGAGAGCTGAATGAAAGAGCTAATCAATTAGCCCATCATTTACAGAAATGTGGAATTGGGACAGAGTCATTAGTTGGCCTTTGCTTTGATCGATCAGTTGAGATGGTTGTTGGTCTAATGGGAATTTGGAAGGCCGGAGCAGCCTATGTTCCATTGGATCCATCGAATCCGGAAAGCCGCCTACGATATATTTTAGAAGACACAGATATTCAAGTGTTAGTTACGAATGAGGTATTAGTGGGCTGGATACCTAAAGAAATCAAGGTAGTTTGCCTAGATAGGGATCAAGCCATGATTTCTCGAGAAAGCAAACTTTCACCAACATGTGAGGTGACAGGGGAAAACTTAGCGTATGTTATCTACACTTCTGGTTCGACAGGGAATCCAAAGGGGGCTTTAGTACAGCACCATTCTGTAATAAACCTATCATATGGTTTACAAAAAGAAGTTTTCTCACATGAGATACCTAGTAATATGCGCGTCGGTTTGAATGCATCAATTGCCTTTGATGTATCTATTCAGCAATTACAAATGCTGCTTTATGGTTCAAGTTTATATATTATTCCAAGTGAAGTTCGCACTAATCCAGAACAATTTGTGTCCTATATTAGGGAGAATAAATTGGAAATGTTTGATATGACACCTTCATTACTTCAGTTACTAATAGATGGAGGATTGCTAGAAATAAGTGCTGATGTTTATGTACCAAGCAAGATATTGGTCGGTGGTGAAGCAATCATGCCGTCATTATGGGAACAGCTAGTAGAGACTGAAAAAATTGATTTTTATAACGTATACGGTCCTACAGAATGTACGGTTGATGCAACATGCTATCATATCAAAAAAGATAGTAAGAGAGTAACAATTGGCCGTCCGTTGCCGAACGTTCAAACTTATGTATTGGATAAAAATTTGTTACCTGTTCCAGTTGGTGTAACAGGTGAGCTATATATTGGTGGTGCAGGTATAGCGAGAGGATACCTGAATCGCCCAGAATTAACAGCAGAGAGATTCATCCGTCATCCATTTAATGAAGAAGAGCGTTTATATCGTACGGGAGATTTGGTTCGTTATTTACCTGATGGTAATTTAGATTACTTGAGAAGAATTGATAATCAAGTGAAAATTCGAGGATTCCGTATTGAACTTGAAGAGATTGAAGCGAATCTAGAGAGTTATCCATTGGTAAAAGAAGCAGTAGTTTTGGTGACAGAGGATAAGCTAGGAGAGCAGAGATTGGTTGCTTATGTAGTTGGAGATGGTAGTATGCATGATTGGCGTGAATATCTCAAGACACAAGTACCGAATTATATGGTTCCCGCACACTTTATTAAGGTAGACGAGATTCCTCTTACAACGAATGGCAAAGTTGATCGAAAGGCATTGAACAATTTAACTATTCTAAGAGAAAATAACTTTTCTACACCAATCATTCCAAGGGATGAAATTGAATATCAGTTGATTAAAATCTGGCAGGATGTGTTACAGATAGAAGATGTCTATGTAAATGATGATTTCTTTAATAGAGGAGGACACTCTCTCCTTGTAATTAAATTAGTTTCAAAAATTAGGGAGAAGTTTGGAAAAGAGATTAAGGTGTCTACATTGATTAAGAATCCAACAGTGGAAGGAATCGCATGCCTTATTCGTGATAAGCATGATATGACGAAATCAGTAGCAGCGCTAGTTCCACTACAAGAATCAGAGAAAAGACCTTTCTTCTGCGTTCATCCGTTTATGGGGAATGTATTCTGTTACATTCAACTAGCAAGATTGCTTAAGAGCCGTTGTTCATTTTATGGTTTACAGAATCCTCTTATAGAAAAGAAAGAAATTGACGAGTTAACTTTGCCGGAAGTAATTCAACTTTACATCGAAGAAATAAAACGTGTTCAGCCAGAAGGTCCATATCGTCTTGGAGGATGGTCTTTAGGCGGTGCGATTGCTTATGAAATCGCAACTGTATTAAAGAATCAAGGTGAGGAAGTTGAGTTGTTGGTATTCATGGATACTAAAGTACCTTCAAAGCAGGATCATAAAACAAGTGAGGATATGCTCTCATATATATATGAGCATTTCATTCCTAGAGATCTTACTGAGCAGGAAGGAGACCTTGTCCATAAACAAGATATGCTTGTGGAGCAATTAATTATGGAAGGAGTACTCACGCCTGATGCAGATCTTATCAATTTGAAGCAAGTTATCAATGCGCATAGGAAATGCCTGAACATAATGGCAGAGCATGATTTAATACCATACTCTGGAGAAGTTCTCTACTTTAGTGCTGAGGAAGGAAAAGAGTTGTTTACAGATTGGGGACCTTTATTAAAAGGTAGAGTAAATAGGTATTCAGTCCCTGGATCACATGAAGAAATAGTGGATTCACCTGCAGTTGAAAAAATAGCTATGTATCTACTAAATGAATTTGAAGGAATAAAAGAGAAATCCATTTTATTAACGGAAAAGTAGAGAGTATAAAAGATGCAATGCAATGAACGAAAAGGGTAGACCAATACCTGCATATCAAGTGTAGGGAATAATGAATAATGAATATATTAAGAGCATTACTTTTTAAGGGGATAATGTAAAAAGTAATTGGTAGAGACATAGAAATCTTTATGAGTTACCCATAGTATGATGTAAATACTATGAAATCTTTGTAATAGAAGCGAATGCCTGATGATATTACTGAGGAAAGGTGCATATTTTCATTGATATGTAAATATGCACCTATTCTATTGTATATGCAATAGAATAAAGTTAATTTGAATTTCCGTAACGTTCATATATGAAGTAATTCTTTAAAAAAGGAAGTGATTTATTATACAAATTCAAGCTGTGAAAATACCAAAGAATATTGAAAGTCATTTGCTTAAGCAACTTAGTAACTTAGTTTCAAATGAGAAGAAAGAACGAATGAAGCGTTTATTAAATTCATGCGACATTAATAGAACTCTAATAGGAGATTTACTAATCCGATCTCTAATCTGCCAAAAGTATAAAATTAATAATAAAGAAATTAGATTTATATATAATAAGTATGGAAAACCTTTTGTTGAAAAAATTTCTGACTTTCATTTTAATGTGTCTCATTCAGGAGAATGGGTGGTTTGTACTACTGCTAATTTTAACGTGGGTATTGATATAGAAAAAGTTTCAGAAATAGAGGCTTTTAAATTAGCAAAAGAATTTTTTTCAGCGGAAGAATTTTATGATATATCTAATATGAATTCTGATGAAAAAATTAATTATTTTTATGATTTATGGACATTAAAAGAAAGCTATATAAAAACGATTGGAAAAGGGCTTTATACCCCATTAAATTCATTCTCTATAAAAAAAGAATCACGAACTTCAATTTCATACAAGAATATACCTAAAAACTTTTACTTTAAACAATATAACATTGATCCAAATTATAAGTTATCTGCTTGTGCAACAAGAGATGAATTTCCGCAAGAGATAATAATTAAAGACATTTATACAATTTTCCAAACTATATACAAATTTGAAAGTAAGGAGAAAATCAATGCAGAAGACTAAACTTTTTTGCTTTCCACATGCTGGGGGATCTGCGTTTAACTACGCAAAATGGAAAAATTACTTTAATCCATATATTGAAGTAGTCCCGATAGAATTAGCTGGTAGAGGATATAGAATTGAAGAAAGCTTGTACCAAGGTATGGAAGAGGCCGTAAATGATGCCTACACTAGTATAGTTAAGCAAATAGACGCTTCACCGTACATTCTATTCGGGCATAGCATGGGGAGTTTGATTGCTTATGAAGTAGCTAGAAAAATACAGGGTTCTAATAACGAATTACCAGAATTTCTTGTTTTGTCCGGTAGAAACCATCCAAATAGTAAAATAAAAAATATCCGATATAATCTTCCTAATGGACAATTTAAAAGAGAAGTTATTGCAATGGGAGGTACACCATCTGGGGTACTTCAATCAGAAGAATTAATGGAGATTTTTCTCCCTATTTTAAGAGCAGATTTTAAGATTGTCGAGACATATATTCATGAAAATAATATACAACCATGTGATATTGATTTTCTTATATTTAATGGGAAAAATGATGAATTTACTACATATGATCAAGTAATAAAATGGAAGCAATATACAAGTAAAACGTGTACTTTTCATTCTTTTGAAGGTAGTCATTTCTTTCTAAATGAAAATATTGAAGAAATAGCAAAGAGTATTATAGGAAAATTAAATTCTAAAAGATTATCAACTAGTTTTTAGGATTTTTCTAAGTATGCTCATGCCTAAGAAACAAAAATATGAAAGATGAAAAATACAGGCATTGCTGAAATATTGTTGAATATATGCATAGAAGCCTAAACGAACTGTTTAAAGGTAGAAACTCTAAGCAAAATGTACATGAATTAACTTTAGTTTAAGCTGGCTTTACCTATAATACCATCAAGATTCCTTATTATACTTAGTACAAAGTACACAACAGTTAGAGAGGCTGTATGTAAAGCAAATGAATATGTGAAGTGAAAAGGCCGACTCTTATAATTATGAGTGGGCCTTTTGGTTTTATGGATATCAAATTAGGGAGCAACATTTCAAAGGGTATCTTGTGATATAACTAAGTAGAATTTTTTAAACAAAGGGATGATGAGATGAATAAATTGAAGGGGAAAATTGCATTAGTAACAGGGGCTAGTAGAGGAATAGGCCGAAGCATCGCCTTACATTTGGCGCAGGCTGGTGCGTTAGTCGTTGTTCACTATAGTAAAAGAAAAGAAGAAGCAGAAAGTGTAGTGGATAAAATTAAACAAGATGGCGGTTCCGCATTTGCGATTCGTGCAGACTTAAGTACTTTTAATGGCATATGGATCAATCTCTTCAAAAATATATAGGTAATACTACATTTGATATCCTTGTAAACAACGCTGGAATTGGGCAGGTTTTAACATTAGAGGAATCTACAGAGGAGTCTTTTGATGAGGTTATGAATATTAATGTGAAAGCTCCATTTTTCATTATTCAGAAGGCTTTGCCACGTTTAAAAGATGGGGGACGGATTATAAATATTTCGTCTTTTGTCACAAGGGTAGCCTCCCCAAGTGTTTTTGCCTACAGTATATCTAAGGGGGCAATAAATACACTCACTCATACTTTAGCTCAACAACTTGGTGTTCGTGGTATTACAGTAAATGCAATTCTCCCAGGCATAATTAACACAGAAATGAATGCTGAGACATTGGGCAACCAAGATGGACAAAAATATGCTGCAGGTTTATCGACCTTTAATAGGTGGGGAGAACCTAATGATATAGCTGATATTGTAGGTTTTCTTTCATCATCAGACAGTCGTTGGATAACTGGTGAGTTAATTGATGCAAGTGGTGGATCTTGCTTATAATATTAGAGGAAAAGCCAACTTAAATTAAGTTGACTTTGCAATTCTATTATTTGTTTGTTAAACCAGTGAACTATGTATCATTTTTTAGTTCTTAGAATAGTCACCTTGAGATGGGGCCAAATGTAGTAAGTCAATCAGGGGAGAGAACTAATTATGCTTTAGTATGATTTATGATAAGTATAAATGGTAAAAAGCAATGAATATGCACAATTTCATATGTAAATAGGTACTTTTTGTTAACTCTTTTAAAGGGAAGGAAATGTATGAAATTATTATGATAGAATCAATTTGTATTAAATCGAAAGGGGATGAGAGTATGCTAAAAAGAATGATTATAGGAGTTTCATCATTATTAGTGGGAGCAACAGTTGGCTTAGCGACTGATGTATCCGCAGCACCTGCACCACCATTAACATCATTAAATGTGGTAAAAGTTGAATCTCAATTAGGCGGGGTTGAATTTATTGGTCCTAATAATTTAAGTACAGCTAAAGATCACGGAGGGAGCTATTTATACATTTATACAAATGAAATGGGATATGGTAGAAATCCAATTGCTCAAATGAGTGGTCAAAAACTAAAAAAAGTAGATTCTAAGATGATTGATATAAATGGGGATAGAACAGTGGATGGATGGGAATATAAATGGGATGCTTCAGGACAGCAAAATGGGCAATTTAAATATCAAAATACATCTACAAATGCACCTTGGAATACATTATCTACGTCATTAAATATTAAATAAACTAACAGAAGAATTCGATGTTATTTTTTTATGTTTGTTATATATGTAACGTTTGGATACCTAAAGGAGTCTACGTTTTTAAGTAGGCTCTTTCTAACTAATGATAAGATATCAGCAAATAGATAAACTATTTTTTCTAATCGAAAAATTAAAAGTTTACATAACATTTTTCTGGTAAACAATTCTAGGTTTAATAGTGTAATCAATAAAGTAAGGAAATCTTTCATAAAATCAATTAAGTTATTTAGTGGGTCTTTCATCATAAATATCTAAAACTACATATTTATGAAATTTTATAAAATTTTCACTTTATATTTAGTCCTAAATCATACGATTTTAATACAAAATACTATAATTTGATTAGTAATAGCAGTGAAAAAAACATTAAATATATCTAGATTTTAAAGCTAATGTTACTTTATTACGTAATTTGTTTAAAGGGATATATAGGGTTATTATTCAATGTAACTAAAATAATTTAAAAGGAGATAGGAAGTTATGTTTAAAGTAAAAACAAGGGGAAAAATAAAAGAAATTGTTATGGTTTCAACGGCTTGTACCATGTTGTCAATGTATGGAGCACCAATTTCTAGTACAGAGGCAGCAACCCGATCTCATGCCCCATCAGTTTATGTAACACCACAGAATACTGCTGCTTCAGATATTATTAGCATAGACTGGTCACCAGTCCAAACAGCACCTTATACATATTGGGCTGTGCATAACTGGAATCAGGGAGGAGAAGGTGGTGGTTATGCGGGCTTCCAACAACAAAGTGGTTTTGATCAATTCGGTAAACGTACCCTTCACTTTGCGCTTTGGGATCCAATAGCATCAAACCAAGCAATAAAAGCTGAATATTTATCGCCGACTTCAGAAGCCAGTAGATTTGGTGGAGAAGGAACAGGTCTAAAGGTACAAACAACTTATAATTGGAAAGATAGTGAATGGTATCGAATGACTCTACGTTCTTGGCAAGAAGATGGCCATACAAAGTTTGGCCAGTGGATAAAAGATAATAAATTAAATCAATGGAAGTTAGTTGCTATTATGGATCATCCAGTTGCAAATGTGGCATTTAACTATGGTTTATCGATGTTTCAAGAGGACTGGGCTGGTAATGGACAAGATGTAAGAGAAGCACGTCTTAAAAATGGATACAGCAGAAAAGTTTCAGATAAACAATGGAATTCTTGGAATAATCAGCGTATCTCTGGGCAACATGATACGTCCTATCAATACGATGGAGGAGCAACTTCAGAATATCTATGGGTTAGGGCAGGAGGAAATACTCAATCAACTATTGGTACTGGAAAAACCTTTAATATAAATCAGCCTAGTCAACCAGAAATGGGAAATTTAGATTTTGATATTCAAAATACTCGCTTTGAAGATGGAAAATTAAATGTTTCATGGAAATTGAAAGAACAAAGTACTCCACAGTTTAAAGGGAAAATTGAAATCTATGACAATGAAAAGTTAATGGGACAACCTTTGAAAGTAATCGATAATATTAAGTCTTACAAAACTGAGGTAAGTCAAACTATGCAATTGCCTCAAACGGCTTTTGCTAAAATTACATTAACAGACATATTTGATCGAACTGTAGAGAAAAAAGTAGAAATTACAAATGAAAATTCTGATATTTTAGTAGGGAACCAATTTGCATGGTCCCTAAAAGGATATAGTGATCGAGAAATTGCAAAAGTAGATTATAATAAAACAGCAGAAGAGCTGAAAATCAAATTAGAAGCTGGTGTGCCGCATTCT
>NZ_JAKUFY010000044.1:0-42860 GCF_022663675.1 Bacillus cereus group sp. BfR-BA-01355 | reverse complement strand
ATATAAAAATTAAAATCTCTTGCTTTGCTTTCTTACCCCGATTCTAGTTTACATAACATTATTATGTATTACCGATTATCTATATCATTCAATAAAACATATTATTTTATAGTATAAAACATATTATTTTATAGTATAAAACATATTATTTTATACTATACGCATAATAATTTTAATTCAAACAATTCAGAATTAAAATCCAAAAAAGATAGAAAGTAAACAATCTTACATTATCATCTACTCCCTATCTCTTTTATCATCAATTATTTTTCAAACAAATAATACGTAATTTCTCCTGGATAATGTAATACAGTTACCTTCCGCTCCCCCTTTTTAAAACTAACAGTATGCCCGTTTTCCCCTAAGTTCTCCCATCCACTCGCCTTTGTAATTGGCATTACACTTATATATTGATAATCCTCTTCCTTATCATCGTTAATATGAATTGCTGACATTGGTACTGGAAAACCTTTAATTTTAGATTCTTTATTCATAAATATGAATGCAATTACACCAACTAATAACATAGCCATTGAAATACTTGAAACTAGTTTTCTTCTATTCATTTTCACTAAAAACCCTCTTTTCTCACATATAACTTTCATCATTTTACTAACTTTAATTATTTATGTATAGAAAAGACATAATTTAAATCATTTCCAACCTATTTTCTCTACTCCAAACAACATTATTGTTATATATTATAATTATAAGTTTTTAAATTTTGGAGGCGTTACATATTGCAGAAATTACTTTTTACTAAATGGACAGTTATTATTTCTATTTTCATCATTTTCGGTACAATTTTCTACGTTACTAATGTTAAAAATAACAACGAAAAAGCACCTGTAGAAACAGCGGATACAAAAACTTTCAAAACGAAATTACAACCTAAAATTAATGAATTGACTACTAATTATAATGAAATCATTGAAAAAGATTGGTTGCCTGCCTGGGAAGAGATTAACACGAATGGAGATTCAGTAGATCGAAATAAACTATTAGTTACAATGAATGCCGTTTCCAAGCAGTATGAAACAATTATGAACGAAATAGACACACTTAAAATTGAAGAAAACATAACAGATATAGATATACAAAAACAACTACTTCAATTCACAACTCAGTTTAAATCCGCATCAAATTTCATGAAAAATGCAGCAAATTTGATTATAGACGGAGCAAATAACTCTACTCCAACCAATGAAACTATTGAAAAAACAAAACAAGCTTTAGGACTTGCGGATCAACATATTGTCATCGCTTTATCTACTTTAAATGAAGTTGAAGATAAATTAGGACTTACAAAAAAATAAAACTATTTACTATTTTAAAATAAAAAATGATTGCAATTTACAATTTGTCTGTCTATAATATTTTTATTGATTTACAATCAATGTGTTTGTAAATTTTATAATTCGGATGAACCATTCAGGAGAAGGTCTATTGATCTACCGACGGGGCAAAAAGTTGTTATACCAACTTTGAAACTCTCAGGTCTTGGTTACAAGTAGAACTGCATGGGGACGAATCTCTGGAGAGACTCCCTCTCGCTTTTATAGAGCGCAGAGGAAAACGAGCACCGAAGGAGCAAATCCGCTACTATAGCGGATAATCTCTCAGGTAAAAGGACAGAGACAAGCGAAAGAAAATGCCGATTTGTATCGGTTTATTTTTCTATCCCTTGTTTCTCCAGAGACCATTTCATTTACTTGAAGTGGTTTTTATTTTTTTCTAAAAAAGGAGAATACAGATGGAGACAGTAAGTAAAGTGTTAGAACAAATCAATCACTATGTGTGGGGACTACCAACGTTGTTGTTACTCGTTGGTACTGGTATCATTCTCACAGTGCGTTTAAAAGGTTTACAGTTTAGTAAACTATTATACGCTCACAAACTAGCTTTTAAAAAATCAGAAGATACATCTTCTTCTGGAGATATTAGCCACTTCCAAGCGCTTATGACAGCTATGGCGGCAACGATTGGTATGGGAAATATCGCTGGTGTTGCAACAGCTGTGACAATCGGTGGTCCCGGTGCAATCTTTTGGATGTGGATTACTGCTTTGTTCGGGATGGCAACAAAGTATGCCGAAGCAATTCTTGCGGTGAAATACCGTGTTAGTAATGAAAATGGCGAATATTCGGGTGGACCAATGTACTATTTAGAACGTGGTTTAGGAAAGAAATGGCTTGCTGTTTTATTCGCCATATTCGGTACAACTGCTTCTTTCGGTATCGGTAATATGGTGCAATCTAACTCAGTTGCAGAGGCAATGCGAATTAATTTCTCTTTCCCCCCTGCTCTAACTGGTATATTGATGTCGTTTTTAATCGCTATTGTTATTTTAGGCGGAGTTAAAAAAATCGGGAAAGTGACAGGATATATCGTTCCTATTAAAGCTTTCTTTTATATCATTGCTGGCCTTATTATTATTTTCTATCACTACGATCAAATTCCAGAAGCATTTTCACTTATTTTTTCTGGTGCATTTACTGGTACTGCAGCTGCTGGTGGTTTTATCGGAGCAACAGTTGCATCAGCTATTCAAATCGGAATGGCGCGCGGTGTATTTGCGAACGAGGCTGGTTTAGGGAGTGCCCCTATTGCCGCGGCGGCTGCAAAAACAGATTCACCTGCAAAGCAAGCATTAGTTTCTATGACCGGTACTTTTCTAGATACGTTTATTGTATGTACAATTACAGGACTTGTATTAATTACAACAGGTGCATGGAAATCAGGTAAAACTGGCGTTGAAGCTACAACACTTGCATTCCAATCTGTATTCGGTACTGCTGGTAGTATGATTCTCGGTATCGCAATTATTTTATTTGCCTACTCTACTATTTTAGGCTGGTCGTATTATGGAGAAAAATGTGTAGCTTATTTATTCGGAGAAAGTGCTGTTAAATATTATAAAGCAATCTTTATCATCATGATTGCTATTGGTGCGAATTTAAAATTAGGCATCGTATGGACATTTGCGGATATTGCAAATGGACTTATGGCAATTCCAAACTTAATTGGTCTAATTGGATTAAGTAGTATTGTTGTCGCTGAAACGAATCGCTTTTTACAAGCAGAGAAATTAAAAGAAAGTCATAAAAAACAGGCAAGTTAATCAATAATAAAGGAATGACTCATACATAATGAGCATTCCTTTTTTTGTTTTCTTACTCAGTAAATATCATTAAAAATATATTTATATCAATCTTTCCCTTTTTTATTCCACTAAAAGTTTTTCACATAAATGACATAAATCGTATGGTCTAACTATATAGTTGAAAAGGAATGCGACATTAAAGCGTCGCTGAAAAACTTATCCAAGAAAAGGGAGGAAAAATCTTTTGAAAAACAAAATCATTGTTTTCCTATCTGTTTTATCATTTATTATTGGTGGTTTCTTCTTTAACACGAATACTTCAAGCGCTGAAACATCATCTACTGATTACGTTCCTAACCAATTAATCGTTAAGTTCAAGCAAAATGCATCTTTAAGTAACGTGCAATCTTTTCATAAATCTGTCGGAGCTAATGTCTTATCTAAAGATGATAAGTTAGGTTTTGAAGTCGTTCAATTTTCGAAAGGTACTGTAAAAGAAAAAATAAAGAGTTATAAAAATAATCCAGATGTAGAATATGCAGAACCGAATTATTACGTTCACGCCTTTTGGACTCCGAACGACCCATATTTTAAAAATCAATATGGATTGCAAAAGATTCAAGCTCCACAAGCTTGGGATAGCCAACGAAGTGATCCTGGTGTAAAAGTAGCTATTATTGATACAGGAGTTCAAGGCTCACACCCTGATTTGGCTTCGAAAGTAATTTACGGGCATGATTATGTTGATAACGACAATACATCTGATGATGGTAATGGTCATGGTACACATTGCGCTGGAATTACTGGAGCCCTTACGAATAACAGTGTCGGAATTGCTGGTGTTGCCCCACAAACTTCAATTTATGCTGTCCGCGTATTAGATAATCAAGGAAGTGGTACACTTGATGCTGTAGCGCAAGGTATTCGAGAAGCTGCTGATTCGGGGGCAAAAGTAATTAGTTTAAGTTTAGGAGCTCCAAATGGTGGTACTGCATTACAACAAGCCGTTCAATATGCATGGAATAAAGGCTCTGTTATAGTTGCAGCTGCTGGAAATGCTGGAAATACAAAAGCTAATTACCCTGCTTATTACAGCGAAGTAATTGCAGTTGCTTCTACAGATCAAGCAGATAAGAAATCTTCATTTTCTACTTATGGTAGCTGGGTAGATGTTGCAGCACCAGGTTCAAATATATACTCCACTTATAAAGGAAGCTCGTATCAATCATTAAGTGGTACTTCTATGGCAACACCTCATGTTGCAGGAGTCGCTGCTCTTTTAGCAAATCAAGGATATAGCAATACACAAATTCGCCAAATTATTGAGTCAACTTCTGATAAAATTAGTGGTACAGGTACGTACTGGAAAAATGGTAGAGTCAATGCATTTAAGGCTGTACAATACGCTAAGCAATTACAAGAAAATAAAGCTTCTTAAGAAAACTTTAATCAGTCGATCTACCATGAATGCGGAATAAAATAGAAGGAGAGACTTCTATAATTAAAGCCTCTCCTTCTTACAAACTATATTACTCTCCCTGCTTTTTAACCATATGTAAATACAGTACAAAATCCATCATTGTCGACGAATGACCAAGTTGACGAATCATCGCTGTTATATTTCCTCTATGATATGTACCATGATTTACGACATGTTGTACTAACTCTAAAATTGAAGTTTCTAATGCCCCTGCATATGGGTTCTCAATAACAAATACAGCATTCACGTCTTGTATTGTAATTAAAAAGTCTTTATATTGATTTGCCATGTTTTCAAACATTTTTTCTAATTCATGTAACGATTTAGTTTCAATTTGTTTTCGTAAATCTTCTCGGTCTTGTATTGCTTCATTCATACTTTTACCATGCAATATGTGTAACCACACTTGATCTGTAATATAAATATGCACAAAAGTATCCTTAATGGATGGGAATACACTCTGTATCTGCTCATTAAAAATTGTCTCATAGTTTGGTAACTCTTTTAATCGATTGAATAATCTAGTATTAGCCCAAGCATGGTAATCACACTGTTTTAATATATAATCTTTCAATTTATATTACCTCCTTATTGTATGAAACGAATGGTTTGTTTCTTCATTTCCGATTCTCTATCAGCCTTTGCAATCCCTTTTCCTTTCATTTCATGTTTATTTATCGTTTTATATTTTACATACGTATGAAATTCCGTTTGAAATGGAAATGGTGTAATCCGAATTGTTTCCTCGTCCACCCATTCAGCTTGAATAAGTTTCTCCTCCTTACTATTAAACATTTCTGTTCCTTCAAAACCATCTTTAAATAAATCAATTTCATCTTTCTTTTTTACACCAGGCTTATTCATACATACGTATAAAGAAAGTTCATCACAAAACTTTAATAATCTATAATATTTATCAAACATCGCAAACTGTTCCTTTGTTAACGTTTTCAAAATTCTTTTTTGTCGTTCTAATTCATGTTTATAAAATGACATCATCTCTTCATCTTCCTCGTTTAGTGGAAATGATAAAAAATGTTTACTGCAAAGCAATGCCCCGTATGGATTAGAATTTTCAATTTCATTCAAACCAATCGTATAAAAAACAAAACGTAATGGGCTTGGACAATCCATAAATGTATATGGAATATTTTTAGCATCATTCAAAATTGGTACTTTATCAAGCTCTATCCATCCTCTGTCATGCTCATATATTGCATCAACTGTTTCTTTTAAATATGTTTTACCTTCAAAAAAGTCCTCTTTTATATGCTTTGCAATCTCTCCAGCTAAAAAACCATGATCATGTTGACGAATTAATATACTTTCCTTCTCATTTTTTTCACGAAAAATCATTCCTATACTCCCCCTCATCCTCATACTTAAGCTTTTTATATGCATCGATTCTTAATTAATCCCTAAATAATAGAAGGGATTCAGTCTCTTGCAACGAAATTAACATAATTATATAGTATTCTTTCTAATCATAGTGATAGCTTTATCTTTACTATCTATTATACTAAAACATTCATTCCAAAAATTTTTTTATGAGGTGAAAACATGAACAAAACAGAATTAATTAAAAACGTAGCACAATCAGCTGATATTTCTCAAAAGGACGCTTCTGCAGCTGTACAATCCGTATTTGACACAATTGCTAATGCATTACAATCTGGCGATAAAGTTCAATTAATCGGATTTGGAACTTTTGAAGTGCGCGAAAGATCTGCTCGTACAGGACGTAATCCGCAAACTGGCGAAGAAATTCAAATCGCAGCTGGTAAAGTTCCTGCATTTAAAGCAGGTAAAGAATTAAAAGAAGCTGTTAAATAAACAAGAAACCAGCCATTTTATAGGCTGGTTTCTTGTTTTTATTTAAGCAATTGCTTTATATTCTCTGCATGGTACACTTCACAAATATAAAATACACATTTGCAGTTACTTACAATTTGATACTTTCTAGTTGGATACACATTCGCTGTAACAGAACATCCATCAAACAATTCGATAATATTTCCAGATGGCTGATATCCTTCATATAATACGTTTCTTCTTACTTCCATCTTTTCTATAAGCTTTTCAACAGGAATATTTCCACTCTCTAATTCACTCTTTATTGCGTCCGGTAAAAACGAAGTGTCTGCAAAAATTAGATTTTCAGATAAAACCTTACCTTTATAACTAACATTAGATACACGGTAAAGAAATGTTCCATCTTTATCAAAGAAATTCTTTGCTTCTTTCGGAATGTACTGTCTACCAAGTGCCTCTTGTTCAAGAACATCAAACTGAACTGTATCATTTAAAAGCTTTTCTAAAGCGTGAATGGATGATGTATCTCCAGAAAATAAAATATTTTTAATTGCTTGTATATTATAAGTGAATTCATTCTTTCTATTTTCCGCCACTAACATGAGGAACACCTCTTCTATAATTTTTTATTTAAGATTTAAAAGTGCTACCGCGTCTAATTGCGTAATTTCAGTCACTTCCTTACTGAATATTGCAACAGAAGCCATATAATCTAAACTAGGCCTTACATCTTCCATCATTGTATTATTTGCCAACTCTTGCTTATCCTTAAAAACTAACAATCTTGGAGGATTATTTGGAGCTGATACTGTAATATGTACTGGTGGAATCATTAGTCCTTCACCTGTCGCTTTCAACACCGCTTCTTTTCGAGTCCAATATGTTAAAAAACCTTCTATTTTCTGTTCATTTGGCAGTTTCATAACTTGTGCTATTTCAATGTCTGTTAATACACCTTCTGCCATTTTCATAACATCTACATTTGGATTCATTTGTTCTACATCTATGCCAACAGGTGCAGATTTTGTAAATGCAACGACAACCCACTCACCTGAATGCGAAACAGATAATTGCGGCATACCTTCTGGTAATTGTGGTCTTCCATGCTGCAATTTACATACGGAACACATTCGATCAATTGGTACTTGGACTGGTGACATAGAAAGTATCTTGCCGAGAACTAATCTACTAATTACGCAACCTATTATAAAACGAGCTCGATCTGCCGAATGATGATACGAATTTGCTTTCTCTCGCTCTATATTATTTAGTAAATTGTAATGCCATGATTGTAAATCTGAAATTCTTGCCCACCATATTTGACAATCATTCTCATTCAAAGTTGGAATAGAATCTACAACTTTACTTTCTATCATGTAAACTCTCCTTTATTCAACGAATATCAATTTTCATAAAAAAGCATACGTATATTGTTATTCATTGACAAGTACTTTCTCTTTTTCTGATACTGATAATGTTTTTTCTTTCTTCTTTGACATTACCTCTTTATCGGAAATACGTAAAGAAAATAGTAGTGCTATAAGCAAAAATATTGCTGATCCAATTAATGCTGCTTGATATGGTAAAAAATCGGATTGAACGTTATTACTTCCAAAACCAGCTAGTATACTAGCTAAAACAGCTACTCCTATTGCTGAACCTAATCGATTTTGCACATTGAATATAGTAGTCGCTCTCCCCATAGAAGGCGGCGTGATATTGTTAAAGGCAGAAAATTGAACCGCACCGACAGATTGACCTAAGAAAATACCAATGCCAAACAATAATGCCCGGATTTGCCACGGATTCGTATCGTGATTTACAAAACTCAATAAAACAAATATAACCGCCGTACATATTAATCCAATAGAAATTACCTTTCGAGCTCCTAATTTCTTATATGACCATGGCACAATTTGTGAAGAAATCATTAATCCAATCGCCTCTGGAAATGTCGTAAGTCCTGATTCTAGCGCGGAAACTCCTATCACATTTTGATACATAAGTGGAAAAACAAATAACATTCCTAATAAACCAGCTGATGAAAATAATGATATAATGCTCATCTTTCTAAATACTGGTTCTTTTAATAAGCGTAAATCTAACATCGGTTGCTTTACTTTCAGTTCTACGATTATAAACAACGCAATGAATACAAGCCCAGCTACCCCGGTACTCATAATTTCTGGAGAAATCCACCCTTTTGATGGTCCCTGGCTGAGTGCATATATGAGCATCGCAAATCCTGGTGCTGATAAAATAAAGCCAAGAGAATCAAAGCGACCAGCTGATTTTTCAACATGCTCTGCTAAAAATAGAAGTCCAAATAGCAATGCAACGATTCCAAACGGTACATTAATATAAAATGCCCAACGCCAAGACATTTGATCTACAAAGAAACCACCGATGATAGGCCCAACTGCTGGCGCTACAGCAATTGGAAGTACAATGAACCGGGAAATCTTCGGTCTTTCCTTTGGTGAAAATGTTCGAAATAACATCGCCATTCCGACCGGTGTTAAAAGCCCTCCACCAGCACCTTGAATGATACGAAAAATATTCAATGAAGTAATATCGTTAGCCATTCCGCATAAAGCAGAAGCGATTGTAAATACGAAAAGAGCAATTAAAAATACTCTTTTCGTCCCAAAACGATCTCCTAACCAACCAGAAATCGGAAGGAAAACAGCTAAACTAACTAAATACCCAACATTAACCGTCCCCATTGCAGATGCAGGTACTTGTAGTTCTCTACTTATCGTTTGCAGTGCTACATTTACAATCGTTGCGTCCATCGCAGCCATAAACATCGCAGTTATATACACGATACTTACAACTACTTTTGGATTTAGTTTTGCTTTCATTATCGTTTTCCTGCTAATGTTTTTTCGCGAACTTGATTACTTTTCGGATTCAAATCTTTCCAGTTATATTCAACATATTCCAAGCAGCTCTGCCTACTAGCTTCTTCATATACGACATTCCAGCCAATAGGTACATCGAGAAAAGCAGGCCAGAGAGAATACTGGCCCTCCTCATTTATTAATACTTTATATGTGTAATTATCATTTTCAAATGGATTCGTCATACTCTACTTACCCCTTTCTTATTCTGCAAATATTTCGCTAATACTTGTCCAATTTCCGTGAGTGGACCTGGCTGACATAGATCTTTATGTCTACAATCAATATCGTGCTGCACAATTTGCCCGTCTAAATAATTTAGCCACGTATTTGGAGAAATAGGATCAAACCAATCTGGTATAACAGTAGATCTAAAGAATAAGATATCTCCGTTATAAACTTTCGGTACATACTTCCCTAACAACCCTACTGAATTTACATATGTTTCTTTCAAATTCAATATAGTCTCTTCTTCAAGACTTGCTAATGCACTTCCATCTTTACGAAGGATTTCAACTGCACTTTCCATTGTAAGTGGTTTACCATCCATGTTATCTGGGTCATATCCGCCTAAAGCAAGTAATGCTATTAACGCTTCCTCTTCAGTAGGCGCTTCCGTATTCGGTAAGAAGTGTCCAGGATAAGAATCAAGCATAACGAGTAATTCTACTTCTTCCCCTCCATTTTGTAGTTGCGCCGCCATTGCATGCACAACATTTCCTCCAAGCGACCAGCCTAGTAAACGATATGGTCCATGAGGCTGTACTTCACGAACGTGTTTCAAGTAATCCGCCGCCATCTCCTCTAAAGTTTTTGGAAGTTCTTCATTTTTAGCAATACCACGTGCTTGTACACCATAGATTGGATAATCTGTTCCTAAAGATTTCATAAGTCCTGCATAGCACCAACTTAATCCACCTGCTGGATGTACACAAAATAGTGGTAATTGATCCCCGCTTGCTCGTAATGGAAGCAACACATCAAGTGCACTTTGACCATTCCCCATCTCAAGTCTTTCAGCTAACCCTGCAACAGTCGGTGCTGCAAATAAAGTGCCAATGTTTAGTTCCACTCCAAGCGCCTCTTTAATGCGGCTCATAAGCTGTACTGCAAGGAGTGAATGCCCACCAAGATCAAAAAATCCGTCATCAATTCCAATTTGAGGTACACTTAGCACTTCTGTAAACAAGTCACATAACATTTCTTCTTGCGGTGTTCTTGGACCACGACTAGAAGATGATGCGATAAATTCTGGAGCTGGCAATGCCTTTCTATCTAATTTACCGTTTGGAGTTAAAGGTAACTCATTTACTACTACAAAAGCGTATGGAACCATATAATCTGGTAAACTACCACTAGCAAACTGACGCATTTCATTCGTATCAATCTCTTCATCATTTGATGCGACGATATAAGAAACTAACCGTTTATCCCCTGGTTGATCTTCCCGTATAATAACGGCTACTTGCTCAACTTTAGGGTGCTTCATTATGACTGCTTCTATTTCTCCTAATTCAATTCGGAATCCACGAATTTTTATTTGATGATCTGCACGTCCTATATAATCTAGCGTCCCATCTTTACGCCAGCGAGCTAAGTCTCCTGTACGATACATTCTTGTACCTGGCTTGCCAAATGGATCTGCGATAAAGCGTTCAGCCGTTAATCCTGCTCTTCCTAAATATCCACGCGCAAGCCCTGCACCTGCAACATACATTTCTCCAACTACTCCAGGTGGCACTGGTTGTAAATAGTTGTCTAACACATACACTTTAAGGTCAGGTATACTGCACCCAATTAAACTATTTGCTCGTAAAGAGACGATAGTTTCATCTAATTCAATATAACTAACATGCACTGTCGTCTCCGTAATACCGTACATATTAATAAGCTTTGGTGCATTATGAGGATGTCGACTATACCAATCTTCTAAGCGACTTAGCTCAAGTGCTTCTCCTCCAAAAACAACATATCGTAAAGATAATTTTTGGCCAATCTCTTCATTTTCACGATCTGCTTGCATCAATTGATAGAACGCTGATGGAGTTTGATTTAAAACCGTAACCTTTTCTTTAACAAGAAGCTGTAAAAATTCTTTCGGCGAGCGACTTACAGTATGTGGCACTACAACTAAACGCCCTCCGTATAATAAAGGTCCCCAAATTTCCCAAACCGAGAAATCAAAAGCGTATGAATGGAACATCGTCCAAACATCGTTTCCGTCAAACTGGAACCAATGATCAGTTGCCCCTAAAAGTCTTACTACATTTTGATGAGGTATCATAACGCCTTTCGGTCTACCCGTTGAGCCTGATGTATAAATAACGTAAGCAATATGTGATGGAGATAATGGCTTAATTCGTTCCACTTCATCAATATTGTCTTCACTATATTTCTCAACTTCTGCTATTACTTTCACATCATCAACTAAAACTTTTAGTGCCTCGTCACATTCAATTTCCACTTCTGAATTCGTTAAAACACATGATGGTTTCGCATCGTGTAGCATAAATGAAATACGATCTGCTGGGTAATCTGGATCTAACGGAAGGTATCCAGCACCCGCTTTAAGAACAGCTAATAAGCTTACCACCATGTTTAATGATCTTGGCATCGCTAAAGCAACGAGTTGATCAGGACCAATCCCTTTTGCTATTAGGAATCGAGCTATTTTATTTGCTTTTCTATTTAACTCTTCATAAGTTAATTTCTTATCTTCAAAGACAACAGCAATAGAATTTGGATTTATATGAGACTGTTTTTCAAATAATTGTGGCAATGTCATTTCTGGTGCAATTTGAAAACCACCATTCCACTTTTCTAATACTGTATTTTTCTCTGCTAAAGTTAATATTTCTAATCTGCCAATGGATTGATCCGGATTTGTCGCCGCATCATCTAATAACAAAATGAATCGTTCTATTAGTTTTTGAACCGTTTCACGTTTATATAAATCGGTACTAAACTCTAGTAATCCATGTAAACCGTTCGGAGTACCATCATCCCCGTTACTCTCACTAATTTCAAATGTTAAATCAAATTTTGCAGAACCGACGCTTTGAATTTCAAGGCTCGCTTCTAAACCTGGTACATGAAACGTTGCTTCTGGTGTATTTTGAAAAGCTAACATAACCTGAAACAACGGGTGGCTGTTTCGAGTACGTACTGGATTTAACACTTCAACAAGCCTTTCAAATGGAACATCTTGATTTTCATAAGCTGCAAGATTTACCTGCTTCACTCTATTTAATAATTCTTTAAAACTTGGATCTCCTGAAGTATTTGTACGTAACACTAATGTATTTACAAATAAACCAACAATATCTGAAAGTACATCATCATTTCTTCCAGCAATGGGACTTCCAATTGGTATATCAGTGCCTGCACCTAATCTTGTAAATAGTGCACTAAGCCCTGCTTGTAACACCATAAACAAACTAACTCCATTTTTACGTGCAAGCTCTACTAACCTACTATGCATACCTTCATCTATATGAAAATGAATTGTTTCCCCGCGGTAACTCGTCTCAATTGGACGCTGGAAATCTGTAGGTAACTCCATTTGATCTGGTAAACCTTTAAGTTCTTCTTTCCAAAAAACTAATTGTGTTGAAATAAGACTCTCTGGTGTCGTTTCATCACCTAGCAATTGTTGTTGCCAAAGTGCATAATCTGCGTATTGAACTGGAAGTGTCTCCAGCTGAACTCTGTCACCTTGACATCGTGCTTTATACGCCGCTGTAAAATCTCTCGTTAACGGCTGTAATGACCAGCCATCACCTACAATATGATGTAATAAAATTAATAATACATGTTCGTTTTCACTCACTGTAAAAAGTTGCAAACGAACTGCCGGCTCAATATCGAGGTTAAAACTATATCTTACCGCCTCTGAAAGTACACTTTCTAATTCATCTTTACATGTTTTTGTTATAATCATTTCTAGATTTAAGTTTTCCATATCTAAAATTTTCTGATAGGAACTACCTAATACGTTAGGGAAAATTGTTCTAAGTGTTTCATGTTTCTCAACTACATCATAAAAAGCACCTTGTAATGCTTCCTCATTCAATATTCCATTCATACGAATGACTAGCGGAATATTATAAGTAGGACTTGGACCTTCTAAACAATTTAAGAACCATAACCTGCGCTGTGCAAATGAAAGTGGAACTTCATTTGGCCTACTTGCTTTCTGAATAGCTGGTCTTGCACTTTTTGCATGGTTTAATTGTTTCGCCAGTTCGGCAACAGTTGGTGATTCAAATAGTTTCCCGATACCTAATTCCACACTTAACGTTTCACGAATTCTTGCCATTAAACGAGATGCAAGAAGGGAATGTCCACCCATTTCAAAGAAATTATCATCAATACTAATTCGAGAAACACCAAGTACTTCTGCAAATAAATCACATAATATTTCTTCTTTCGGATTTCTAGCAACCCTCTCATTGTTCATTCCATTAAAATTAGGCGCAGGTAATTTCTTTCTGTCAACCTTACCATTTGGCGTTAATGGTAATTCTTCTAGCACAACAAATGCCGATGGTATCATATAATTCGCTAAACTTTCTGAAACATAAGAACGAATTTCTGAAAGATTAATCGGTTCCTTTTCTTCTGCAATGATATATGCAATGATGCGTTTATCATTTGGACGATCTTCTCGTACCATTACTACCGCTTGTTGAATATTTTCATGTCGTTGTAATACCGTTTCAATTTCAGCTAATTCAATTCGGAATCCACGAATTTTAATTTGATGATCTGCGCGACTAATGTACTCTAACGCACCATCACTACGCCATTTCACAAGATCTCCTGTACGGTACATGCGCTTCCCTGATTCTCCATAAGGATTTGCAACAAACCGTTCAGCTGTTAACTCAGGTTTTCCTAAATATCCGCTTGCAAGTCCTTCCCCTGCAATATATAATTCACCAATAACTCCAGGTGGAACTGGTTGTAACCCTGCATCCAATACATACACTTCTGTATTGGAAATTGGCTTTCCAATAGGAGGTATACCCTTTTCACTTTCATCAATGTTCATGAAAGTAGACCAAATCGTCGTTTCAGTTGGTCCATATAAATTAGTTATTGAGCAACCTAATTCTTTTAATTTATTTGCTAAATGCGCTGGAAGAGCTTCACCACCAACAAGTATGTTTAGCCCTTGTAGCTTCTCTGGATAATCAGTTACTAACGCCTGCCAAAGCGTCGGTGTAGCCTGCATAACGGTCACTCTTTCTTCTTGTAAAAGTGTCGTTAATGCAGAAGGCTCTTGTATGTCTTCTTTTTGCGCAATTGTTAAACTTGCACCACTAATAAGAGGTAAATAAATTTCTAGAGCAGAAATATCAAACGCAAAAGTTGTAACTGCTAATAAATGATCATTTTCATTTAACGAAAACTTTTGTTGCATAGCCATTAAAAAGTTACTTAAACCTCTCATAGGAACAATTACACCTTTTGGGTTTCCTGTTGAGCCTGAAGTATATATTGTATAGGCTGGGTTTAAAAGTAATACATCATTCTTACATGCTATATTCATACGAGAATATGTATGTAACGCTAGTTTCGTTTCTTCGCCATCTAATACAATTTTTTTCATACCATTTTCTATAACTAACTTAGATGAAACAGATGAATGTGTTATGATACAAACTGGTTTTGCATCATCTACTATATAATTAACTCTTTCTGCTGGGTATTCTGGATCTATTGGTAAATATGCTGCACCAGCCTTTAAGACTGCTAGCATACTAACTACCATTTCTATTGATCTAGGGAATACTAAAGCTACAAACTGATTTGGTCGTATTCCTTCTTCTACTAAATAATGTGCTAGTTCATTCGCTCGTTCATTTAGCTCTTTATACGTAAGGTTTATACCGTCACAAGTAATCGCTAGTTTATTTGGATTTTTTTGCACTTGTTTTTCAAATGATATAGGTAGACTGATTAACTCATCATCTTCCTTCGTTTCATTCCATTCCAATAAAACCTTATGATTTTCTTCAGGCAGAGTAATATTTATTTTTCCAATCGACTCGTTTTTCTCATAATTCTTTATTACTAATTCAAATAGATTCATAAATCTTTCTTTATGCAATGCTAGCTCCGCGCCATTATATACTTCGGGATTCGCATCAAAATGAATCATTAGCTCATTTTGATCAAAACGTTTATATACATTTATCGATAAATCATCTACAGGTCCTGCTGATAAGTTATGCGTAATACCACGATTTCCAGCAAAATTAAGCCCGTAATCAAAAGGCATAACATTCACTAACGGTCCAAACAACCTTTGATTTTCACCTAGTAACTTTAAGTCTCTTCTTAATTCCTCGTGACGGTATTTATGATGACGACGTACATCTCGGATTTCTTTAGAAACTTGCTGCAATAATTCCGCAAGAGTTATATTTGGAGTTACAGTGAGACGCAGTGGTACTAAATTCATTACCATACTTGGTGTATGAATAGATACAGAACCTAGACGCCCCATCATCGGTAAACCTAAAACAATATCATTTTCACCTGTTAATTTATGCATATAAATACTTGTTACAGCGACAATGAATTCCGGCCAACTTGTTAACGAAATATTGATATCTTCTAGTAAAGTTTTCGTGCTAGAACTAGATAAATAAGCTGTTTCTCGTGAAAATCCATTTGATGTTCTCGGTGCTCGTTCTGCCAAGCTTACAACTTCTGGTTCATCAGCAAACTTTTCTAACCAAAAAGTACGATCTTCCTGAAATTGTTTAGACTCACGATACTCAATATCTTCTTGTACAACTTTTGTAAGAGAACCAAATGGCTTTTCATTCTTGTTTGTTTCTTCTATAAGTGATGTATACTCATTCGCTACCTTTTGGCTAAGAAGTGAAAATCCATAGCCATCCATCACAATGTGATGGATGCGCTGATACCAAAAGAAACGATTATTTTCAACTTGAATAAGTGCTTCCGTAAATAAAATATCTTTTTTCAAATCGACGGGCATAGATAAATCATTTTTCATCCATACTTTAGCAGCTTCTTCAGGGTTTTCTTCTTTACGAACGTCAATAAAATGCATATAAAACTGTGATTCTTCAATAACTTGCCATGGGCCAATTTCATCCTCTTCGAAGCGAACATGAAGTGCTTCTGCTTCTATTACAACTTTACGTACAGCTAATTCGAAAATTTCTTGATGAATATTTCCGTTTATTTCTACATATTCCCCAGTATTATAAATTGGGTTAAGCGGATCTAATTGTTGCGCAAACCACATACCAGACTGCGCAGATGATAACGAATGACGAATCTTTTGACTGTTAGGCATTCTTTACTACCCCTTTATTATGTAGTCTATTTGTTACAGCACCTGTGCTGTTTGTGAAGATAGTAAACTGTACCAACCTGCAACAGTTGGATGTTCTGCTAAATCTGCAAAAGTGATTTCTTTCCCTTCACGACGCCACTTCTCTACTAAACTCATAATTCTGACCGAATCAAGTCCTCTATTTAATAAGTCCTCATCAAAATCAATACTTTCTATTGGCTCACGAAGTAGTTGTGCAACTAGTTCATGCACTTCCTGTATAGTGATTCCTTCACTCTCATCACCTTTTACACTTTGCAAATCGTTTAACAGTAGGTTTGTTGATGTCGTTACTGCACATCTATTAGATGCATACTCCAATGCTTGTTTATGATGCTCTAGTGAAAAATCAGCAACTGCATCTGCTACAAAGAAGGGCTCTATACCATCCATAAATGCTTCACAAGCTGTTAAAAGACAGCCAATATGCGCATAAATACCGCAAATAATAAGTTGATCTCTTCCTTGTTCATTTAAAATTTCTAATAGATTTGTCTTTTTAAATGCACTATATCTCCATTTTGTTAGGAATATATCATCTTCATCAGGAGTAAGTTCATCAACAATTTTCTTTTTATCCGGTCCAGCAGGAATACCGTCACCCCAAAAGTCTTGTAATAAACCTCGTTGTTCTAACGTTTGCCCACCAGGTTGTGCTGTATAAACAACTGGTATACCAAGTTCCTTACATTTTTCTCTTATCATTTTAATATTTGAAATAAGTTCTACTTTTGGTGATTCTTTATCGCTATATGCATCAAGAAAATATTCTTGCATGTCATGAATTAAAAGTACTGCACGTTTCGGATCTGGTGTCCAATTCACTTTATTTTTTGGTAGTTCTGATTCAATTGGCATTTTATATACTGAAATAGATGGGATAGCCATCTAATCACTTCCTTCCGGTTTTTATTATTGTTTTACTGTAATAAGTTTTTCAGCAATGACTTTACGTAGTTCTTTTTTGCTGACTTTTCCGACTCCTGTTTGCGGGAATGATTCAATAAATTCAATTCGATCTGGAATTTTATAAGCCGCTATACCACGTTCTCTTAAAAACATTTTTAATTCACTTACAGTTGGAACTTGTCCGCGAGCTATAACAAAAGCACAGGTGCGTTCACCTAAATAATCGTCAGGCATAGATACAATTGCTACGTCATGAACCGCATCGTGTGCTAATAGATGATTTTCAACTTCTTCCGCAGCAACTTTCTCACCACCACGGTTAATTTGATCTTTATCTCTTCCTTCTACAATGATGTATCCTTGTTCATTTACTTTTACAAGATCTCCTGTGCGATAAAATCCATCCTTTGTAAATGATCGTGCATTATGCTCTTCGGCTTTATAGTAACCACGAATTGTATATGGACCTCGTGTTAATAAACTACCTACTTCGCCAGGTTTTACATCGTTGTCATTTTCATCAACAACTCGTACTTCATCGTGTGCAGACATTGGTCTACCTTGTGTATGAATAATAATTTCTTCCGGATCGTCTAATCTTGTATAGTTCACTAATCCTTCCGCCATACCGAATACTTGCTGTAACGTACATCCAAATGTAGGGCGTATACGTTTTGCAACCTCAGCACTAAACTTAGCACCACCTACTTGAATAACCTCTAGGCTCGATAAATCGGCATTACGAGAAGATGCAGCATCAAGCCAAATCATTGCTAATGGCGGAACGAGCGCTGTAATTGTAACTTTTTCTTCTTCGATAAGAGCAAATGCCTCATCTGGGCTACCACCAGTTGCCAATACCACTTTTCCACCCGCATAGAAAGTTCCAAATGTTCCTGGAGAACTCATTGGATAATTGTGTGCTACTGGAAGAACTGTCATATAGACGCTTTCTGCATTCAAATTACAAATTTCAGCGCTAACACGTAAACTATAAATATAGTCATCATGTGTTCTAGGAATTAATTTAGAAAGACCTGTTGTCCCTCCTGATAATTGGAGAAATGCAACATCACTGGGCTGAACTTCTGGCAATGAGATAGGATCCATATACAGATCATTTATGTTCACAAACTCTTCCTCTTCTCCCACTACAATTACATGTTGTAAAGTTGGCACTTTCTCTTTCACTTCTCTTGCTAGTTTTCGATAATCAAAACCGAGGGCCTTATCTGAAATAACGTAAGCGCTCGCCTCACCAAACTCACAAAAATAACTAATTTCACTACTTCGATGTGAAGGCAGTGCAAAGACAGGAAGCGCTCCAATTCGAAATAGTGCAAAACATATTTCGAAAAACTCGATAATGTTAGGTAACTGGATTACAACTCTGTCCTCTTTCTTTATTCCTAAATTCAGTAAACCTGCTGCTAAACGATCTACCTTTTTATCAAGTTCACTGTACGTTACATGCGTCTTACCGCTTACAACCGCGATTTGATCTCCATATTTCTCAGCTCGCTCTCTTAACACTCCTCCAAATGTTTCACCAAGCCAACACCCTTCTTCTCGATAACGATCGGCAAATTCTTTTGGCCATTCCCTATAACCTACTAGCATTCTTTCTTCCCCCTATTTTTCATTAAGTGAACTATCTCTTAACCCTAAAGCTTTTAACATTGTTTGGAACTTAGCTGATGTTTCTGCTAACTCATCTTCTGGTTTTGACTCAGCAACAACTCCAGCTCCTGCATATAAACGAAGTGTATTTTCTTGTACTTCAGCACAACGAATTGTAACAATCCATTCTCCATCTCCATTTAAATCGCTCCATCCTAGCATTCCTGTAAAGAACTCGCGGTCAAATGGCTCAATATACTGTATAGCCTCTCTTGCCTTTTCCATCGGAGTTCCGCAAACTGCTGGCGTAGGATGAAGGGCAATTGCTAATTGTAAAGAAGAAGTATTTGGATCCTTAAGTTCACCTTTCACTTCTGTAGACAAATGCCACATCGCTTCACTATGAATAACTGATGGCTTTTCTGGAACATGTAATGTATGACAATACGGACGAAGTGCAGCGGCAACCGCTTCAACTACTACCGCATGTTCATGTAAATCTTTTGGAGAAGAAAGTAATTCCTCTGCTCTTCTTTTATCTTCTACTGGGTCCTCACTACGTGGCCTCGAACCAGCTAACGGGTTAGAAATAACTTGCATACCATTACGTGAAACAAGTAATTCAGGGCTTGCTCCAATTAGCGTCTTACTGTTCTCTTTTTCACCTTTCGGTAAATTCACAGCAAATGTATAACCATGCTTATTATGCTCTGCTAATTCTCGCAGAAGTTTTTGCTTATCAATCTTTTCGGAAGATTTAACATCTAACGATCTAGATAGAACGATTTTCTTCAAATCACCGTCCTGTATTTTTTTAATTCCTTGCTTCACACCATTCATATAAACTTCAGGTTCTGGTACTGGCGTCATTTCAAATGTTACGTTCTCATTTGTTTCAAGCTGATTGGTTGTATCCAATTGTAAACGCTCAGAAATTCTACTATATTCTGGTACGATAAGTTGGACTTCTTTTCTACGATCAAATGGCAAAGCACCCATAACAATAGGATTTGGATTTCCAGCTTGTTTCGCATTACTTAATGTCGCTTGCACAAGCTCTGGGAAACTTTCAATTTCACGATGCTTTACTGTAGTAAACTCTCCTTCTGCTAATATCGTTCGAGTTGGTGAAGCAAAAAAGAACGAAGATTCAGTCTTATAATCTTCTAAAAGTTTTTCTGACAATTCCTTTACAGCTGTATGTTCACTCATAATATAATAACCTCCTGATTTTTTATTAAACTCCTAACGTAGCACCGCCATCGACACATAAATTGTGCATTGTAATATGACTTGCTCTATCTGAAGCTAAAAATAACACTGCTTCAGCAACTTCTGAAGGTTGTGCAATTTTTTGTAATGGAATTCCGAGTCTATATGTATTTTGAGAACCAGCAATTATATTTTTAGCTCCATTCTCATCAGCCCATAGTAATCTTTGCATCTCAGTTTCAGTAGAACCTGGAGAAACTAAGTTGCAGCGTATATTGTATGCTGCAAGCTCTAATCCTAAACACTTCATAAACATCGTTGTTGCAGCCTTTGACGCAGCATACGCAGCCATCTCCATTCTCGGCGTATTTGCCGCATTTGAACCGACTGTAACAATTGCCCCTGATTTTCTTAACATCATATTTTTACTTACCGCTCGGGACATATTGAAAACCCCTGTAGTATTTACAGAGAATGTTTTATTCCAATCTTCATCACTTAACGAATGAATTGCTCCCATACGTAAAACCCCTGCAACGTTTACTAAAATATCTATTGGCGCTATTTCATTTGCAATATGATTTACAATGTCTTCAACAGCAGTGCTATCACTCACATCTAAACGAAACGTTTTCATACGTGTTTTATTTAATTCATTTTGATTTAAGAGTACATTTAACCCCTCTTCATTTTGATCAACCGCAATAACTGTGGCTCCTCTTTCTAAAAACATTTTGGCAACGACACTGCCTATGCCTTGTGCTGCACCTGTTACTAAAACTGTTTTCCCATCAAATTCCCCTAAGTTCATTTTCTCTATCCTTTCACATAAACATTAATTTCATTAAGTAACACCAATAATAATGATATTGATTTTCATTATCATCAGCGTTGTAAAAAATAATACACTTACTAAACTAATTGGTCAAGTGCGCATTACTTTAAAATCTATTTTATTGATAATGTTTTTCATTTACTATCTTACACCGAAATGATAATGTTTCTCAATAAACTTGTCAATCTTTTTTTATTTTTCAGATAAAGTATTTTAATGTTTCTTAATAAAATCATATGTAAACGCATTAAAAGTACTTATATTATAAATAAAATTCAAACTCCTCTTTTTAAAATTGAAGAAGATAAACTAGAGCTACGTTCATTAACAACGCTTTATGAAAAACTCAAGTATATATTTTCTCAATATTTTTCTGAAAACAAATCTTGCAAATACTAATGAATGTCTTCTTTGTTATTTAAGATTTAATATATATTTCGAATGCGATGTATTAATTTATTATATTCCAATATAATCCAAATAAGTACTTCACTCACTTTTACATCTATAAAAATCCAAAAAGTAATTTAACCTTGTTAAAATAACTCATAAAAAAAGCATCCTAATTAATAGAATAGGATGCTTTTTCGTAATCATAGTGTTATAGAAGATTTATATACTTATGCTACGCTGCGATACTCTTCTTCTTGTTCTTTTTTATGTTTAGGTGCTTGAATTAAAATTGCGATAATGAATGACACGACACATAATACACCAATCACCATGAATGTTGGTTTGAATCCACCCAGAAGTGCACCGATAAAGGAACCTGCAAGCGCCCCAAATCCAAATCCTTGATACACAATTCCATAGTTCTTACTATGGTTTTTCATACCGAAGAAATCACCAACAATAGCTGGGAAAATAGTGATATTTCCACCAAAGCAAAACGCTACACTTGCTACACATACGAAGTAAATACCATAATTTAAATCTACAAAACTTAGAACTAAAACTGAACTCGCCATAACAACAAAAGTACCAGTAACGATTTTTAAACGACCAATTTTATCCGATAACGGTCCTAAAATAATACGACCTAATGTATTAAAGATTGCAACCATAGCCACCGCATTAGCTGCTGTTGCTGCGCTAAGTCCCACAAGTTGAACACCAATGTCTTTTACCATACCAATTAAGTATAAGCCACTCATACATGATGTAAATAACATTATAAATAATAAGTATACTTGTTTTGTGCCTAACATTTCTTTCGTTGTGTATTCCTTAGTTTTTGTTTCATGAACTGCTCCTTGATCTGCGGCTTGATGGATTAAACAAGCACCAATTACAATCATAGCTGTAACAATTAAACCCCAGTATATAAATGCTTGCGATACACCAACTGATTCAATCAACTGTGCATTAACATATTTAAAAATTAAGCTACCTGAACCATATGCAGAGACAGAAATACCAGCAATTAAACCTTTACGCTCCGGAAACCACTTTATTAAATTTGATAGTGAAGTGATATATGCTGTACCATCTGCATAACCTACAACAACTCCTGCTAGTACATAAAGCAATATTAATGAGGACGCTTGTGAACTAAGTATTAAACCTAGTCCTAATGCTAATCCAGCTATCATAATAAGTTTACGAAGTCCCCATTTTTCTTGCAATTTACTCGCAAATAAAGTTGAAAATGCTAAAGAAAGACTAGTAATTGAGAAAGTTATCGCAACAGCGTTAAGACTCCAACCATATTTACTAACTAAAGGCTGATTGAATAAACTCCATGTATATATCGTTCCAAGCCCCATCTGTACTATAACTGTGCCAAGAACAACAAACCATGGATTAACAGTTGATTTTTTCATACCTTTCCGCCTCCTCTTTCTATTTCAATGCTATTCGCTAAATTTACTTTTTTTATGTTCATTTTGGTCACCTCTTTTGATTTAACACCTTCATTGTATAAGATGTTTCCGCCTATGTAAGCACTTACAAGATAGAGCGTCAAAAACATGGAATCAGTTACAGAAAACGAAGGACGAAATACAAAAAACTACTGATTAAATACATAAGTAGCTTTTATAATGTTTAGCTTCAATACAACTTACAACTGTTTTATCATCTTCTTTTATAAAAATTATGTCTCATGTTATACAATTGCTAAATTAAAATTTCCCTTTACAAGTAGAAAAAATTTTTATACTTCGATGTACCTTATTTTTTATAAAATCACAAATTTTTTTCCAATAAATAAAACTAAATATTCACTAATATATCTATCCGTGGTTTAATATATATAATAAAAAATATTTCTGTCTTTAAGGAGGTACTATGAAAGCAAACGTAGGGGATACTATACTTTTTCAACGAAACAATTTAAAGATTACAGGATCTGTACTAAAACTTTATACTGAATCGGTCTTAGTTGAAATTACAAATGTAAGCGGTGGTACTTTTGAATTTGATCGAACAATTGTAAATCATAAAAACTATAAAGTTTTAAATACAAATACATAAAACAACACAAAATAGCCCCTGCTCAACAGCAGGGGACATTTTATATAAAAATATTTCACTAGTTTATATACCCTAAAACATTAACAATCTTACTCGCTTTTAAATTGTTAATATGATAATAAATTTCTAAACCTCTTCTCTCTGCTCGTAACACTTTACCCTTCATTTTTGATAAATGTTGTGAAACAGTAGATTGCGGAATATTCAGTAACTCTGTTAATTGTGTTACATTACAAGTTTTTCTCGTACTTAATTCATTTACAATTTGCAGGCGGATTGGATGCGCCATAATTTTTAAAATATCTACATCTTCTTCTGAAACTAAAGTTTTTCTCATTTCACTCGTATATGTTGTCATAAGACATTCCCCTTTTATATGAATTCCATATTCATAAGATCTATTTCCAAATTTTTTAAAACCCTTGATTAAAACTTTCATATAGAAATAAAAGGATTTTAAATTTTTGAAAACAGAACTTACATTCACTTTATTTATTTATTTGGTACATATACATAATACAATGTTAATATGTGCTCTATGTGAAGTTCGCATAAATTTGTGATGAAGATTTATTTAGCCACTCGCATCCTACTCATCTAATTACCCACTGCATAAAATCATCAGTTATTTTAACACATTTTAGGCGTTTGTATATACTATTTATAAAACAACTTTTATAAAGGGGAATTCATATGCCTACAGCGTTACAAGAAGAAGTCGAAGAAGCACGGGAAACATATGTCAGTCGTATCATCTTAGTTGGAGGATCCGCTTTATTTTTAGTAGGCGGAGTTATCTCGGCAATTTCAGCCTTTAAAACTTATAATCGTTTAGAGAATACGCCGCCTTCTACAGATAATTCATAGATATTTTATAAAATAAAACGTCGTCTCCAATGAAGAGACGACGTTTTATTATTCATACATATGACACTAAAAGTATCGGTAGGTTCCCTACTCCATTTTCTAGGCTTACTTCACCACAAACCTAGTCTGACTACACCCATCCTTCTGCTTCGTTACTTCTAATACAGCCGGCATTGCGTTTTTCAGCTCTTGTACGTGTGAAATGACACCGATAAATCGGCCTGATTTTTGTAAGTCAATTAAGGCATCTACTGCTTTCGTTAATGATTCTTCATCTAATGAACCGAACCCTTCATCGATGAACATCGTTTCGATGGAAATACCACCTTCATATGCTTGAATTACATCTGCCATTCCTAGCGCTAAGCAAAGTGATGCGTTAAATTTCTCTCCGCCAGATAATGTTTTTACATCACGTGTTTGACCAGTGTATGCATCGTACACATCTAATCCTAATCCACTTTGACGGTTTCTCTTTTCAACTCGCTCACTTCGTTTTAAATAAAATTGTCCATTTGATAATTTACGTAGTCGTTCGTTTGCGATTTGAACAATTTGTTCTAAATACTCAATTAGGATGTAACGTTCAAATGATATACGACTTTCGTTATCACCTTTCATTACTTCATATAGATCAACAAGTTCTTGGAAAGCTTTCTCTTCATCGTGAATTTGTTCGTCAATACGTCTAATGTTTTCATGTAAATCAGAAATATATGTTACCGCATTTTGCGCACGTTGACGTTTTTCTTTAATTATATCGAGATTAATTTCTAGTTCTTTTATGTGTTCACCTAAAGATGTAATATCCATATACTCTTTATCTTTTAATTCTGAGTTTAACTCTTCAATTTGTTTTGCAAGCACTTCGAGAGATGAATAATAACCTTGAATTTCTTTTTGTAACATCTCCATCTGGGCATCGCTTAATTTGGCTTCTTTATACGTGAATTGATCTGTAAACCCGCTTTGTTCTAGCTCTTTCATAAAGCGTGCGAAAGTTTCTTCTTTCTTCAATTTTGCACTTTCAAATTGATTAGAAGCACCTTTCTGTTCAGCTTGAATACGTATATTTTCATTTTGCCAATGCTGATACGCTTCCTGCACTTTCTTCCATTCGTCCTCCATTAACCTAAGTTCCTGCATAGCTTGGTCCAACTGTGCTTTCCAAGCTTGTACTGTTTGTAAGTTTTCTGGAATATTTCGTTTATCATGTTCATATGACGTACGAAGTTGCATGCACTCCATTTCTGTACGGTGCTGCATTGTTTCTACTTCCCGTTTTTGTTTCTGAAGTTCTTCTATTTTTTCTTCTACGCTTTTCATGTTCACAGCAATCTGCTTACGTGTTTCTTCACTTGCTTTTAACGTATTCACGTCTGCTGCTAATTGTTTTCCTTTTTGAACAAGTGCACTATATGTTTCAGCTAATTTTTCCGAGTTGTAGCCGCGCTTCACAACTTCTTCTATCACTTGTTCATATTGTAGTCGATAAAAATTCCATTTCTCCTCTACTTGCACATTTAATTTTTCAGCAATGTTCTTCTTATCTCTTAAATCGTTTAACTCTTTTTCATCGATCGCATTACTTTGCTCTGTAGCTTTTTGTGGATGATTCGTACTACCACATACCGGACAAGATTCACCATCATGTAAATGAAGAGCTAGTATACCAGCTTGTTCACTTAACCAGCGGCGCTCCATGTTTTCATACGCACGAACTGCCACTTGCATTTTATTATTTGCCGCTTCTTTTTCTTGCTCAAATTTTTGTTTTTCTTGCCAAACATCATATGCTTGCTTTAAAACTTTTGCATCTTCTCGCATATTGGTTAGTTCTTCTACTTTAGCTACATATTGCTCAAGTGCTTGTTCTAATTGCTGCAATTCATCAGACATTCCCTGTTTTTGACTTGTATGCTCTTCTAGTTGTTGATCCAACTTTTGCATACTTTCTTTTAATTTCCCTATTTGAATTTCGGCATTTTGTAAATTCAGCTTTCTCTCAGCTAATGATTCAATGATCGCTTGTAACTCTTCTAATCTTTGAACAAGTTTTTTAGCCTCTTCTCGTTCAAGTTCTTTATTCTTTACTACTTCATACTTCTCCTGAGCAAGCTCAAAACTATTCATTATCTGTTCTTGTTTGACGATTATCTGTTTTAACAAACTTTCAGCTTTCTGCTCATTTTGCATCGCTTCTTCATACCATTGTTCAAATGGTAATAAGCGTTTTGCTTGTTCCGCACGTTTAAAGGATTTTTCTTTCCCTTCAATTGCTGAACGGTTCTCTTGTAAAGTGTTATATTTCTCATTCTTTTGTTGTAAATCTATAAATTTCTCATTTACAGATTTTGCTGCATGAAAACGTGTTTCTGCATCCTTTAATTGCTTCGTTTGAACATCTTGTTCTACTTGTAATTGCTCAACCTCTGCCTTATACACGGTTGTTTCTTGTTCTAACACTTCTACTACTTGATGCGTATTTACATGTTCTTGTGCCACTAATGTCTCTAATAATGCTCCATCACGGATTGGTAATTTAAAAACATTACGGAAATAGAGCTCTCTCTCTTTTTGTTTTTCTTGCAAGACGTCTTTCCATTGTTTTCTCTTTTGATCAAGTAACTCACGCATTAATTTATAACGATCCGTTTTAAAAATACGACGTAAAATCTCTTCTTTGTTTTCCGTCTCAGATGTTAATAGTTTTCGGAATTCCCCTTGGGGTAACATAACAATTTGGCTAAATTGATGTTTACTTAACCCAATTAAATCTTCCATTTTTTTGTTTACGTCTGTTACATGAAAACGATCGACGGCTGGAACGTTTTCTCCATCAATAACTTCATATAATTCTACTGCATGTCCTGTAATAGTCTTATTCCCTTGTTTTTTATGTCCAAGTTGTCGTTTTATTTCATAGCGTTTCCCTTTTAACTGAAAGGTTAGTTCAACACTTGTATAAACATTATCATCAGCAAATTGACTTCGAAGCATGCTCGTATCACTACGTTCTTCTCCGCTAGCCTCACCATATAATACATAACAAATCGCATCAAAAATCGTTGTTTTTCCAGCTCCCGTATTCCCAGAAATAGCGAAAATACGATGTTCTCCAAGATCTTCAAAATCGATTACTTCTTTCTGTTTATATGGCCCGAATGCTGTCATAATAAGCTGAATCGGTCTCATCCTCGTTCACCTTCCCGCTCTTGCACTGTTTGTAATACATCTATAAATAGGCGTTCTTTCTCTTCTGATAAATCTAACCCTTTCATTTCTTTATAGAAAGCCTTTAAAAGAGATAAATCATCCGTTTTATGTCTTGAAACAGTTACTTCATTTGTATCTGTGAGTTCTCGCCGTTGCATCGCTCTTTCAACGTGCATTGCATTTGGATATACAGATCGTATTTTCTCCATTGGCTGTAAGACAGGATTTTCGTCTAATAATTTTACAAATACGTAATCTTCACTTACTGGGTGCTGTAATAATTCATCTATTTTCGCTTCTACTGTTCGCATTTTACGACGTGGTAAAAGTAACCTTTTTTCAATCGCTACTTCACCGGTTTCATTCATTTCTACAATGTAATAACCTTTTTTATGTTTCTCTTCAGAAATAGAATAGGCAAGTGGTGAACCAGAATATCGAATCGTCTCATTACGTACAAAATGCGCTTGATGTAAATGTCCAAGCGCTGTGTAATGAAACTTATCAAAATAATGACTATTTACATATTCAGCACCACCAATTGAAAGTGGTCGTTCTGCATCACTTGTATTCTCCTCCGCTTCTCCTGAAGAAGTTATAAATGCATGTCCAACAAATACATGTCTAGCTTCTTTATCCATCGTTTCAGAGAGCTCATTCATAAAAATGCGCATCGCATCATCATGAGAACGTACGTCTTCATTTTTCAACACGTGTCTAACTATGCTTGGGTCTGCATACGGTATTAGATGGAAGTGAACCTCTCCATATTCATCATTTAGTACGACAGGTTCATACGGGAATTGAAATTGACCTACAATATGTAATCCCTGTTTTTTCATTAAACCACTTCCAAAATGGATACGATCCGGACTATCATGATTACCAGCTACTGCAATAACTGGTGTTTGTAATTCAATAACTATTTTTTGCAGCACATCATTTAATAAGTCTACTGCTTCTGTAGGTGGAATTGCTCGGTCATATAAATCCCCTGCAATAATTACGGCATCTGGTTTTTCTTCTTCAACCGCCTGTACAAACTGATCTAATACAATCTTTTGGTCTTCAGTCATATACACGCCATGAACAAGCTTACCTAAATGCCAATCCGCTGTATGAAATAACTTCATATTTTTCTACTCCTTTTAATTTACTGATTTTAGTGAAACGAGTTGATAGTTTATTGTAGTTTTTCCGTTCTCCCACTCTAGCTTCAATATCGTTGCACTTCCAATTCTTTCTTCATTTGATTTATATAAAGGCAATATTTCTTGAATTGTAAATAAGTGATAACCATCCAATATTAATTGAAATATATTTTCTTCAATATGTAATCTTACTTCTTTTTCATTTGAAATAATTTTTGTGTGCATCTCAAATTTCATGATAGATACAACCCCTTTTTATAATCTCTACATTTTAATAGTATAGTGGCTATGCAAGATTGACAAGTACATACACAGCAAAGTACACACTTTTCTATTGTTATATGTTTTATGTATTTTATATAAAATACGGTATGTGAAATTTTATATTTTCCCCAAAATAAAAATGTCTATTGTGACATCTTTATTTTTGTATAAAGTCTTTCATTACATAATATAAAACGGTAATTAAAACGATTGCGACGAAAAATGAGAACACTGCGACAATGTACCCATCTTTATTTAATAAAATACAGAATGAAATAGATATTATAAAAATCGGAAATACGAGACGTACTTTATCCTTCACTTCTTCTGTCGTATCTGTATGATGAAAATACTGCGTTATTCCTATCATTAAAAAAGACAAAATAATAACCGACAATAGTAAAGGTCCTGGCATTCCGATTTCTCCTTTCTCTATTTCTAATTCAGTGTAAAGTTTTTTATTACAATTGTACGATTCATTTTTTCTTCAAACACTCTTTTTAGAATTGATAATGAACAATTCACACCTATATAATAGCGCTTTTATTATTATAACTTCAAATAATTACACTTACAGTAATGTTGTAATATTCCCCCTTAGTCTCTGAAATCCTGCAAAGATAACTCGTCAAAATATGCGGTGACCAAATTAATATTTACCGTCAACTTTTGACAAAATTTATAAAGGACATTTCAATACATATCAAGAATTAAGAATAAGAAGATATGTAAGGGAGGATGCATTATGACTGAACACGTTTTATTTTCTATTAGTGAAAACGGCGTTGCAACAATTACTTTAAACCGTCCAAAAGCACTTAATTCTTTATCTTATGACATGTTACAACCTATCGGACAAAAACTTAAAGAGTGGGAACACGATGAGCGTATTGCACTTATCGTGTTAAAAGGTGCTGGCACAAAAGGTTTTTGTGCAGGCGGCGACATTAAAACTCTTTATGAAGCGCGTTCCAATGAAGTGGCATTGCAACATGCAGAACGTTTTTTTGAAGAAGAGTATGAAATTGATACATATATTTATCAATATACAAAACCGATTATTGCTTGTTTAGATGGAATTGTAATGGGCGGTGGTGTCGGTCTTACAAATGGTGCGAAGTATCGCATTGTAACTGAGCGTACGAAATGGGCAATGCCAGAGATGAATATCGGCTTCTTCCCAGACGTCGGAGCTGCATATTTCTTAAATAAAGCACCTGGATATACAGGACGCTTCGTTGCTTTAACAGCATCTATTTTAAAAGCTTCTGACGTATTATTTATTAATGCTGCTGATTACTTTATGACATCTGATTCATTACCAGAGTTTCTTACTGAACTTGAAAGTGTAAATTGGCATAAAGAAGATGATGTACATACTAATTTAAAAGAAGTTATTCGTACATTTGCAACTGCTCCAAACTTAGAAAGCGAGCTGACTCCTTCATTAGAAGCAATCAATTCACATTTTGCTTTCGATACAATTGAAGAAATCATCCATTCATTGGAGAAAGATGAAAGTTCCTTTGCTCTAAAAACAAAAGAAACACTGTTATCAAAATCCCCTATTTCACTAAAAGTAACCTTAAAACAGTTTATTGATGGACAAGATAAATCCGTTGAAGAATGCTTCGCTACGGACCTTATACTTGCTAAAAATTTCATGAGACATGAAGATTTCTTCGAAGGAGTACGCTCCGTTGTCGTTGATAAAGATCAAAATCCGAATTATAAATATAAACAGTTAAGTGACGTTTCAGAAGAAGATGTGAATCGTTTCTTTAACTTACTTAATGCATAAAATGAAACTGTAATGCGTGGGTGTTTTGTTCATCCCCCACCTAACTTCTTTGCTTCAGCTAAATCTTGTGCGGTGGAAATCTTACTACCCGCAAATAGCGGGATAAAATCGAGGCTATATAGTAGTGTAATTACAGCTACTATATAGCCTTTTTATTTAATGATTTTTAATAAGATTTAATTTTATTAAATCCACTTTTGTGCTACACTAATTTTAATCAAATATTCTAAAAATAAAAAGGAGGGACGGCTATGATAGAAAATTATCTTCTTTTCATCATTATGTCTATTTGTCTTATCATTTTACCTGGTCCAGATACAGCAATGGCTACGAAAAATACATTGATTGCCGGTAAAGTCGGTGGAGTAAAAACAGTGTTCGGTACATGTATCGCGCTATTAATTCATACTTTAGCTGCTGTAATTGGTCTTTCTGCACTTATTGTAAAGTCAGCTCTTTTATTTTCTATTTTCAAGTACGTTGGGGCTCTCTATTTAATATATATCGGTATTAAAGCCCTTTTAGCAGTAAGAAATAAAGAAGGCGTAGATACAAATGATATATCTTTAAATAATGAAAACAAACATACTTCTTGCTTTCGCCAAGGATTTCTAACGAATTTATTAAATCCTAAGATAGCAGTCTTCTTTTTAACTTTTTTACCGCAATTTTTAAATCCAAATCATAATACATTTATTCAACTTCTTGTAATGGGCCTTACTTACCTCGTTTTAACCGCCTTTTGGTTTGCGTTTTATATATTTTTAATTGATAAAATTAGTGCTTTTATGAAAAAACCGAAAACGCAACGTTATATTCAAGGGCTAACAGGAATCGTCCTAATTGGATTTGGTGTTAAACTAGCTTTTGAAAAAAGTAATTGATAAAAACGAAAAACACCACTATTAATAGTGGTGTTTTTCATTTCACAACTAATTTGACAGTCTACTCTTTATTAAAACCAGCGCTCAGTTACAACTTTTTTACGTGTATAGAATTGAACGCCATCTGTACCATTTGTACCTAAATCACCAAAGAATGAAGCTTTATTTCCTGCAAATGCGAAGAATGCCATTGGTGCTGGAACATTTACATTTACACCAATCATACCAGCATCGATGTTATCACGGAATGTTTGTGCATGTTTACCATTTGACGTATAAATAACCGCACCATTTGCAAATTTAGATTGATTTGTTAGTTTAATACCTTCTTCTAAATCTTTAACACGTACAATGCTTAATACTGGAGCAAAAATTTCATCTTGCCAAATTTTCATTTCTTGATTCACGCCATCAAAGATTGTCGCACCTACAAAATAACCTTCTCCAACTTCTTCATTAATTTTACGGCCATCTACTAATAAAGTTGCCCCATCTGCTACACCACTATTAATATAGCCTAAAACACGCTCTTTATGAGATTCACGAATTAATGGTCCAACATAGTTATCTTCGTTAAAGCCATCGCCTACTTTTAATTTTTTCGTTTCTGCTACTAATACATCAATGAATTCATCAGCAATTTCATCCACTACTGCTACTACTGAGCATGCCATGCAGCGCTCTCCACTACTTGCAAATGCAGATCCAATTACACCTTGTACTGTTTTCTCAAGATTGCAATCTGGCATTACAATCGCATGGTTTTTTGCACCCGCTAACGCTTGTACACGTTTTCCGTGTTTCGTACCTGTTTCATATACGTAACGAGCTACTGGCTCAGAACCGACGAACGAAACAGCTTGAATATCTTTATTTTCTAAAATGCTATTTACAACATCTTTTCCGCCTTGTACTAAATTTAATACGCCTTTTGGGAAACCTGCTTCATAGAATAATTCTACAAGTCGCTCCGCTAAAAGTGGCGTTCTTTCCGATGTTTTTAATACGAATGTATTACCGCAAGCAATTGCAAGTGGGAACATCCATAACGGAATCATCATTGGGAAGTTAAACGGCGTAATACCAGCAACAACTCCGATTGGGTAGCGCCAAATTGATCCATCAATTCCACTAGCAATATTCGGCAGCGCTTGACCCATCATTAAATTAGGTGCCGATGTTGCAAGTTCCACTGCTTCAATACCACGCTGTACTTCACCTGTTGCATCCGTTAGCGTCTTACCATTCTCTAGCGTAATGATTTTCGCAAGCTCATCTTTGTTTTCTTGTAATAGCTGTAAATATTTATATAAATTTCTTGAACGATTCGGAACTGGTACTTTAGACCACGTTTCGAATGCTGCTTTTGCCGCTTCAACAGCTTTTTCAACATCTTCTTTTGGAGATAGTGGAACGTAAGCGATAATTTTTCCAGTCGCTGGATTTGGAACTGCTTCTACTTCCGTACCTGTCGATTCAACCCACTCACCGTTAATGTGATTTTTTACTCGTTTAATTTCAGTTGTAATCATTGTATTCTCTCCTTTGTATAATTTATTTTTGATTAGAAATTAATTGCTCGCTAACTTTCTTATATAAAGCAGCCATATCGTTTTCACCATATCCAGCTTGACTAGCTTCGTCATATACGTTTAATAACATTTCGCTTACCGGTAAATGGAGTTCGCTTTCCTTAGCTAAGTCAACTGCAAATCCTAAATCTTTCTTCAATAAGTTCACAGTAAATCCTGGCTCGTAGTTTTCAGGTGCTATAAAACTTTTAAAATTACGTTCATAAATTCTACTTTGACCGTAACTTACATTTAAAATATCAAACATTTTATCTAAATCCATATTGTTCTTTTTCGCTAATGTTAAAGCTTCACTCACTCCAGCTGTATAAAAACCAATTAATAAGTTATTAATTAACTTAACAGTTGTACCACTATCAATCTGCTCACTAACGTGGAAAATGTTCGCGCCTAGTACGCCCATGATAGATTCCGTTTTCTCATATACCTCTTTTGATCCACCAACCATAAACGTTAATGTACGGTTTTCGGCTCCGATTACTCCACCACTCACAGGTGCTGCTAAAAAGTCTACTTTCTTTTCCTTTGCAGCTTCCTCTAATTGTTTGTTTAACTGCGGCGATACCGTACTTGTATCAATGAAAACTACATTCGAGTGACCATTTTCAAATAATCCTTCTGCTCCAAAATATACCGCTTCAACAGCACGAGGTGAAGGTAAACTTGTAAAAACTACATCACATGTTTCTGCTAGTTTTAAGATTGATAGACCGATAATTCCGCCTTCTTTTTCAAAGGACGCTTCTGCCTCTTTATTTAAGTCCACGCCATATACTGTGTAACCTGATTTAACTAGATTTTTTGACATCGGAAGACCCATGTTACCTAAACCGATAAAACCAATCTTTTTCATATCGCTTTCCTCCTATTTACACAATATATTTCCCACGATTTATAATAGCTTTCGCAATTTCTCTCTTCTTCATAAATACGTTCGTGTATAAAGGTACTAATAATTGACGGATTTCAGCTAAAATCACATGTCTATCTTTTTCTTCTGTGACAGCCGCTGAAAGTACAGAAATCGCCGCTTCTTCTACTTTACGATATCCTTCTTCACAAATAACATCCGTTATTTGTTGCTTCGTACGTTCTTTTTCCTCACCATTTTTACTTACTGCTTTTCTCGTACGTAAAAACGCTGATTCCATGACGTACACGTCCGTCAACATATTTGATATTACACGTGAATATTCTTGTTCTTGGTCGATTTTTAGACTTGGAGTTTTAGAGAGCGTTTTCAAAGATTGTTTCAACAATTTTTTCGCTAATAAAATGTAACGATGGTTTCTTTCGACATTTGCTACATCACTTTCTACTTCAGTATCTTCTAATTGTTCGATTTGCTTCATTAACATTTTGGCAACTGTTAATCTATTAATTTCGTTCGTTCCTTCAAAAATACGACTAATTCTAGCATCACGATACAATCGTTCTACCTCGTACTCTTGCATATAACCGTAACCACCATGAATTTGTACAGCTTCATCTACAATATAAGCAAGTGTTTCAGAAGCATTTACTTTATTTAGTGCACATTCAATTGCAAATTGAGACATTTTTTTCATAAGATCTTCATCGCTCTCATGAATTGCTTCATCAATTACACCTGCTGTACGGTAAGCTGCACTTTCGGCTCCATATGTAGCAATAATCATATTTGCAATTTTCTCTTGAATCATCGTAAAGTCTACTAATTCCGTTTGGAACTGTTTTCGCTCTTTTCCATATTGAACCGACAAACCAATTGCTTGTTTTGCTGTTCCAATATTTCCAAAAGCAAGTTTAAGTCTAGCAAAGTTAAGAATATTAAGAGCTACGTGATGCCCTTTCCCAACTTCCCCTAAAACATTTTCAACAGGGATGACAACATCTTCTAAAATAAGAGTCGCCGTTGAAGAACCTTTAATACCCATTTTCTTTTCTTCTAACCCAATGGATACACCTTCACATGTTCTTTCGACAATAAATGCTGTCATTCCTTTATTTGTCTTCGCAAAAACAACGTATACATCTGCCATATGAGCATTTGTAATCCATTGCTTCTCACCATTTAACTTCCAAGCTGTTCCCTCTTCATTCAATACTGCGCTCGTTTTTGCACTTAATGCATCCGAACCAGCATTTGGCTCAGTTAAAGCATAAGCCCCAATCCATTCTCCCGATGCGATTTTTGGTAAATATTTTTCTTTCTGTTCTTTCGTTCCGTAATATATGTAAGGCAATGTACCGACACCAGCGTGTATATTAAATGAAACGCTAAATGCACCAGCGTAACCCATTTTCTCTGCTACAAGACCTGAGACAGCCTTTCCTAACTCGAACCCGCCATAATCTTCTGGTACCTCAATGCCTAATAATCCAAGTTCCCCAGCTTTCTCAAATAATTGACGAGAAACTTTATAGTTATGTTGTTCAATATTCTCCATTTGTGGAACAATTTCTTGTTTAACGAATTGTTCTGTCGTTTTTGCGATTAAATCTTCATCACCTGAAAAATCTTCTGGTGTAAAGTAAGTATGATTTATATCTTTATTGAGTGAAAAAAATTCATCCCATGGTAACTTCGTTTTCTCCATATGTATCCCCCTATCATTCGGCTTTCATAGCTTTTTGCTTATGCTCGTCTACGATGAGTGGAATATCTTTTTTTGAAAATAGAAGGCGATGATTTTTCACATCAAGCATTTTATTTTGCCAAAGATGTATTTTCATCGCCTTCACTGCTTTATCTATTGATCTTCTGATAATACTGTTTTTGCAATACCAGTATCTAACTCTTCAAAGTCATGATATGAAATTGTTTCGTATAATTCACTTCTCGTTTGCATATTAGAAAGTGCATCTTTTTGAGAACCTGTTTCTTTAATCAAAGTAAACACATTTTCATACGCTTTCGCTGCAACGCGAAGTGAAGTTACAGGATAAATAACCATTTGAAAGCCCATATTCGCAAATTCCTCTGCACTATAATATGGAGTTTTTCCGAATTCAGTCATATTCGCAAGTAAAGGTGCATTTACCTTACTATTAAATAGACGGAATTCTTCCTCTGATTGAAGCGCTTCAGGGAAAATTGCATCTGCACCGGCTTTTACATATGCATTTGCTCTTTCAATTGCTTCATCTAATCCTTCAACGCCGCGAGCATCAGTACGTGCTACAATGTATAAGCTCGGTGCAACTTCTTTAATTGCTTTAATTTTTTGAACCAATTCTTCTGTAGTAACAAGTTTCTTACCATTTAAATGTCCACATTTTTTTGGTAATTGCTGATCTTCAATTTGGACAGCTGCTACTTTCGCTTCCATCATTTCTACAGCTGTTCTCGCTACATTTAGTACACCACCAAATCCTGTATCAATGTCAACAAGAACAGGTAAGTCTGTAGCTCTTACTAAATCTCTTGCTCTCTCAGCCACTTCAGTAGACGTCACGATACCTAAATCTGGTAACCCTTTACTTGCAGTATAAGCAGCTCCGGATAAATAAAGAGCTGAAAAACCTGTATTTTTTGCAACTAAAGCCGCCATTGCATCATGAGCACCTGGAATTTGCAAAATTTCATTTGCTTCTACTAAAGCTCGGAATCGATTCGCAAGCTCCTCTTGTGTTGACTGCTTTTTCACAACCCAAGCCATTCTAAATTCCCCCTATTATTAAATTAAGAATAGATCTACAAATTCGTTTACATTCATATTTTCTAGTTTTTCTTCATTTAAACAAACTTCATGAATTTGTTCTTGTTGCTTACTAGAATAATGACCTGCCATATTTGCAGTGAACTTTTGAACAACTTTTGGGATTGCTTCGTCTCTACGGAAACGGTGACCAAGTGGATATTCACATTCCACATTTTCTGTTACTGTGCCATCTTTAAAGTGAACTTGAACAGCGTTGGCGATTGAGCGCTTGTTCGGGTCAAGGTAATCTAAACTGTACTGTTTGTTTTCAACAACAACCATCTTATTACGTAATTCATCTACACGTGGATCGTTTGCTACTGCATCTTCATAATCGTCTGCAACGATATCTCCTTTTAATAAACCAATTGCCGTAATGTATTGTAAGCAATGATCACGATCAGCTGGGTTATTTAATGGACCTTCTTTATCAATAATACGAATTGCTGATTCATGAGTTGTAATTGTAATACGGTCAATTTCATCTAATCTCTCTTTAATTTCCGGATGCAACTTCACTGCACATTCTGCAGCCGTTTGTGCATGGAATTCTGCTGGATATGACACTTTAAATAATACATTTTCCATTACATATGACTCTAGTGGTCTTGCTAATTTTAATTCCTGTTTATTGAATAATACATCTTGGAATCCCCATCCTGGTGCAGATAGGGCCGTTGGATAACCCATTTCACCTTTTAGAGCAGTCATTGCAAGATGAACACCGCGGCTCGTTGCGTCACCTGCAGCCCATGATTTACGTGAGCCCGTATTTGGAGCATGACGATATGTACGAAGACTAGAATTATCAATCCACGCATGTGATAATGCATTAAAGATTTCTTCACGTGTTCCGCCAAGCATTTTCGCAACTACTGCAGTTGTTGCTACTTTTACATATAATACATGGTCAAGACCAACTCTGTTTAAGCTGTTTTCTAAAGCGAGCACGCCTTGAATCTCATGTGCTTTAATCATCATTTCTAATACTTCACGTACTTTTAAAGCTTCTTTTCCTTCTGAAATACGAACACGGCTAATATAATCTGCAACCGCTAAAATTCCGCCTAGGTTATCAGATGGATGTCCCCACTCGGCTGCAAGCCAAGTATCGTTATAGTCTAACCAACGGATCATACATCCGATATTAAATGCACCTTTTACTGGATCTAGTACATAAGACGTACCTGGTACACGTGTACCATTTGGCACGATTGTTCCTGGCACAACTGGTCCTAGTAATTTCGTACATTCTGGATATTGCAGTGCTAAAATTCCACATCCAAGTGTATCAAGTAATACGTAACGAGCTGTACTGAATGCTTCTGCACTAGTAACCTCTTTATTTAATACATAATCGGTAATCTCTTCTAATAATGCATCTTTTTGCTTAATTTCATTTGTTTTAATCATGCTATCCTTCCCTTTCTGTCGAAAATTCGTTATTATTAATGATGGGTGTCGGTCAAACACCCATCTGGCGGGCGGCGCTAACAACTCCCCAGTTGTTCTTATTTACTAAGTACATGTCGCTCGCCAATATAATTTACACGTGGACGGAACAAACGATTATTTGCATGTTGCTCAATAACGTGCGCACATAACCCCACTGTTCTAGAGCTAAAGAAGATTGGTGTATAAAGTTGAATTGGAATACCTAGCATCCAATATACTGGAGCTGCATAATAATCAAGATTTGGATAAATTCCTTTTTCTTTTTCCATAATCTTTTCTCCAGCTTCACACATTTCATATAGTGTATAATCACCTTTTACATCACATAACTGTTTTAAAGCTTCCTTCATCATAAGTGCTCTTGGATCCATCTTCTTCATATAAACACGGTGTCCAAAGCCCATAATTTTTTCTTTGTTATATAGTTTCTTCTGTAATAACTCTTCAAATTTCTCAACATTACCAGCTTCTAAAAGCATGTACATAACCGCTTCATTTGCACCGCCATGTAAACTTCCTTTTAAAGATGCAACTGCACCTGTTAAAGCACCGTATAAATCTGATTGTGTTGATGCAATAACGCGAGCTGTAAATGTAGAGTTTGGCATTTCATGCTCACTATATAAAACAAGGGAACGATCAAAGATCTTTTCCTCAAGTTCAGTTGGTTTTTTACCAGTTAACATATAGAAGAAATTCGCACTATAAGATAATTCTTTAAGAGGTTCAATTGGCTCCTCATTATTTAAAATATGATAGCTATTCGCTACAATGTTTGGCACTTTACTTAACAGCTTGTACCCTCGGCTTTTATTCACTTCTAACGAGCGGTTTTCGATATCATTATCGTAACCAGCTAACGCTGACACACCTGTACGTAATCCATCCATGGGATGCGTCTCTTTAGGCAATGCCTTTAGTACGTTGAATACACCTTCTGGTACTGCATATTCTTCTTTTAGTTTCTTTTCAAGTGTTGCTTTTTCATCTTCATTCGGTAGGTGTTCCTCCAATAAAAGGTGCACAATGTCTAAATACTCTTTTGTTTTTGAGAGTTCGATTAAGTCATACCCTTGAATTACAATTTCACCTTTTACTGTGTCAAGAAACGAAATTTTCGTCTCCGCTGCCACTATACCATCTAATCCCGGGGAAAATTTTTCTTCAGCTTTCATCATTATTTCCTCCAATCCTAATAGATCTTCGTGCACATAACTGTAAGCCTTTACAATATTGTGAAACTACATTTCTACTTCAATGTATCAGAGTTTTTAGAAGATTTCAATTTATTTTATAATGATAAGTTTCCTACACTTTTCTTACTGTAACAATACAATTTTTTGAAAATAATTCTTATGTTTTATAAAGAAAGAATAGACTTCTTTGCGTATTTTAAAAAACAAGATATAAAGATTTTTCATATAACACCGCCAAATATACAATTATTCTAATTTTATTTGAGAAATAAAAAAAACGAGCTATACATAAATACAGCTCGTTACTATATGATATTTATTTCACTATCTCTTAAATATAATTTTTATATAAAACTTATTCATTTTTAATAAAGTTATTATTTTACATAATTAAATTGAATTTCTTCCATTTCCTCATGATAACTTACAAATAAATCATAGTTTTGAAAATACCAAAGATCATCACAATCTACAAAAAATATAATACCTTCCTTCTCAACTGACACTATTTCTCCATCTGGTTTCTCAGCAACAACCCCTAAAGAATATCCGGGCTGAATTGAACTATCCCCTCCGTACCTTACAGTAAAACGTACAGATTCACCGTGCTTTATACGTAATTCTTCCTGGAACCATTGCAGAGCTTTACGATCAATTGAAATTTCCATCTTTATTCCTCCAGTTTACACAAACTCTTTTTTTCCTAATCGTTGTTTTACAAAGAAGACGAAAATAATTAAGGCTATCAATGCTGAAATTGCACTCCCTGAAAATAAAATACGATAACCAAACATTTGTGAAACAACTCCAAGTACAATAGCACCTAACCCGATTCCTAAATCAAACGCTGTAAAAAATGAAGCATTTGCAACTCCTCTTTTACTCGGATCGACAATTGTAAGCATTGCCGCTTGCAAAGCTGGCTGCGCTGAACCAAATCCAATACCGTATAATGTTGCTGCGATAATTACACCTATCAAACCATTTGAAATAGTTAAAACAACTATAGCTAAAATAGTAATACATAATGCTGGGAGTATGATGAATACTTCTCCACACTTATCTAATAGTTTCCCTGAAATTGGTCTTACAATTGTTAATACAATTGCATATACAAGAAAGAAAGTTCCCGGATTTACATGAATTGATGATGCAAATAACGGTAAAAAGGTTGTTATTCCTCCATATGCAAACGATAAAAAGAATACTACAATCGTGATTGTTAATACGGATTTCTCAAATAGCTGAATTTTTCCTTTTTCTTTTTGTAGCGTAAATGGCATCTTCGTTATTAGTGATAATACGACTGCCATAAAAGATAACAACGTCGCTAATAAAAATAGACCATTAAATGAATAATTTTGCACAACCCATAATCCAATCATAGGTCCGATGGCCATTGCAATTGTCATCGCCATCCCGTACCAGCCCATTCCTTCTCCACGGCGTGAATCTGGAATAATATCAGTTATTGCTGTTCCAACAGCTGTTGTAGAAACAGCCCATGTTACTCCGTGAATAACACGTAAAACAGCTAAAAGGACAATAGTCGATGCTATATTATAGGAATACATCGTTAATCCAAAAAAGATAAGTCCGAAAATAATAAAGGATCTTCTACCATATTGATCTAGCATTCCTCCAATAATCGGTCGTATTACTACAGCAGCTATCGTAAACATCCCCATCATGAGTCCAACTTGCGATTCATTGCCACCTATCTCTTTAATAAAGAGCGGTAGCGTTGGAACAAGTAAATAAAATCCTGTAAATAAAAATAACATTGCGAAAGTCATTTTAATAAATGATTTCGTCCATAATCGTTCCATAAAAATACCTCCATACACTCGTAAAATATTACGATTAACAACCTCATTGTACATTTTATTGATCTCTTTTCCCTCCGCAAATAGACGTATCTTTTCATATTAAATAGTCCACCATCAGCTTACATTAGTCTTAAGACTTTGTACGCATGTTTTAAACGAAAGTCCTATATATGTACCTTTATACGTGTGAAAAGAATATACTAATTTATTAACACAACTTAGGAGTGAATATTTTATGTGGGTATCATTAAGAGTAACTGCCGTAGTTCCTTCGACTCCTGGGATACATGTTCCTGCAGTTCATACAGCTAGCTCCGATGTAGGAATTGAACTTCCCGCAACTTGGCAACAATATCAAATTCCCGGTCAAGTTACCCCCTCATTTTGGCATCATGGTGCACACCCAAGTAGTACTACCATTTATAGCCATAGTTATCCTCCACTACCTCCGACTCAAGTCTTTTATCATTTCCCTTCAATTTATTTCCAAAATTTTTATGGTACGTTTAACATTTAATAGCTATCACTGTATTACCCTACATCTTAATAAAGCGAACCTTTAATCCAGTTTCAACATAAAAAGTCGAATTTCTTAAATAAGAAATTCGACTTTTTTATTGTTTTCCAAACGAAAGTAACCGTTAAAGAAAGACATTTATTAAAGACTTGAATATAATTCCCACTTATTTAATGCTTTATGTAATCCATTACAGTTAGTCCCTTTCCGGAATAACCCATACGTACAATCATTTCTCTCTTTACGTTACATTTCACATAAACTACATTCACTCTTTTTCTTCTATCCGGCCCTTAACATAAAATTTTCTATAGCAAAATGAAAAAAGCACTTAAGATTGTAAATTCCCACAAATCTTAAGTGCTTTTTTGAAAACTTTTCTATAAATTTTTCTTATTGTCCATTATTGGCAGGAACCTCTCCTGCATTTCCACCATTATTTGGTTGTACTGTTGCAGGTGGGGTTGGAGTTCCTTGACCTCCATCATTATTCGCTGGAGGTGTCGTTCCTTGGCCTCCTCCGCTATTTGCTGGAGGTGTCGTTCCTTGGTTTCCTCCGTTATTCGCTGGAGGTGTCGTTCCTTGACCTCCTCCGTTATTCGCTGGAGGTGTCGTTCCTTGGCCTCCTCCGTTATTCGCTGGAGGTGTCGTTCCTTGGCCTCCTCCGTTATTTTGTTC